>NZ_JBVVPQ010000085.1:0-27264 GCF_055811695.1 Bradyrhizobium sp. MI1.3
GGCGTCGATCACCTTGCGGCCGTCGACGGTGGTGTAGTGCATGCCCTCGGCCGAGGAGAACAGGCGCGGCGCCTTCTTGAACTGCCGGTTGGCCGTGAACGGCATCCAGAACGAGTCGGTCTTGATGGTGTTCGGAATCTGATGAAGGGTCACGGGCCACGCTCCTTTGCTGACCTGCTACCAGAGGCACGGCTTGAAAAGCGCAACAAGTCCTTTTCTGACCGGCTGCAAGCCATTGATTTGACTAGGGCTGCCGGTCCATATTTGCGCGATCCGCAACACCTGCAACACGGGACAGGGACATGAGCGTCGATATCGGTGGACGGCTGCGATTCATCCGGGCGCGCCAGAAGCTGTCGCAGCGCGAACTCGCCAAACGCGCCGGCGTCACCAATTCGACGATCTCGCTGATCGAATCCAACCAGATGAACCCCTCGGTCGGCGCGCTCAAGCGCATCCTCGACGGCATTCCGATGGGGCTCGCCGAGTTCTTCGCGCTGGAGCCGGAGAGCCGGCGCAAGATATTCTACCGCGGTGAAGAGCTGACCGAGGTCGGCAAGAAGCCGATCTCGTATCGGCAAATCGGCGACAATCTGTTCGGTCGCAGCCTGCAGATCCTGAAGGAGCGCTACGAGCCCGGCAGCGACACCGGGCGCGTTCATCTCGTCCATGACGGCGAGGAAGGCGGCATCGTGATCTCGGGCAAGCTCGAAGTCACCGTCGAGGACGAGCGCCGCATCCTCAATCCGGGCGATGCCTACTACTTCGAGAGCCGTCGCCCGCATCGCTTCCGCTGCGTCGGCGGCAAGCCGTGCGAGGTGATCTCGGCCTGCACACCGCCGACGTTTTGAAGTTGTCCGCAATCCTACGGAGCCACCGGTATCTTACGGAGCTTGAGCCATCTCAATTTCCGCAGCCTGATCCTCTATATGTTTCGAGCCATAGCCAAGCAGCCTCCGCTTTCCGGAGGCGCTTCGTAACAGGGCTCGCTATGAAGATCACGCTCGCAAATGCAGAGGCCGCGCTCGATGAAGTGCAGCGCGACAGCGACAAGCTCCATTCGGAGGAGCTGCGCAAGACCATCGCGAATTACATCGAGGCGCAGCGAGAAGCGCTCAAGGCTCTACGCAAGAAGCTGCATTAGCACGCGGCGGAGCAAGACGGCCTCGCCGGCCGCTGCTAAAAGCCTACGTCAGCAACTCCTCCATCCGGATCGGGAAACGGCGGACACGTACGCCGGTCGCATGCCACACCGCGTTGGCGACTGCCCCTGCACTGCCGGTGATGCCGATCTCGCCGACACCCTTGATGCCGAGCGCGTTCACGTGCGGGTCGTGCTCATCGACCGTGATCACGTCGAGCGGCGGCACGTCGGCATTCACCGGGATATGGTACTCGCCGAGATTGGCGTTCATGATCCGGCCGGTGCGGCGGTCGGTGATGGCTTCCTCGTGCAACGCGAAGGACAGGCCCCAGATCATGCCACCGAACAGCTGGCTCTGCACCATGCGCGGGTTGACGATGCGCCCCGCGGCGAAAGCGCCGACCATGCGGGTGACGCGGACCTGGCCGAGCTCGGGATCGACCTTCACCTCCGCGAATACCGCGCCATGGGCGTGCATCGCATACTCCTCCATCGCGGCCGGATTCGGCGCGCCGGTGCCGCGCGCCTCGACCTCGGCGACGCCGGCACGCGCGAGAATCTCGGAATAGCTTTCGCCGCGGCTCTCGTCGTCGCGCCGGATCAACCTGCCATCGCGCGCGATCACGCCGGCATTGCCGGCGCCGAACAGCGGCGAGCGCTCGTCGCCGGTGGCGAGATCGGCGAGCTTCGCAACCACGGCCGCGCCTGCGCTGTGGATCGCAGCACCCGCGGTTGCCGTATGTGCCGAGCCGCCGGCAATGCCGGCATCGGGCAGGTCGGATGAACCCGCCTTGAACTCGACGCGATCGATATCAAGCCCGAGTTCGTCGGCCGCAATCTGCGCAAGCGCCGTCCAGGCGCCCTGCCCCATGTCATGCGCGCCGATTTCCATGGCACCGGAGCCGTCGCGGCGAAGCACGGCACGCGCTTCGGCCTGGAACATCAATGCCGGGAAGGTCGCGGTACCCATGCCCCAGCCGACCAGAAGACCATCGTCGTCCCGCATCTGCCGCGGCTGGAGCGTTCGCTTCGCCCAGCCGAAGCGCGCCGCGCCCTGCTCGTAGCAGGCGCGCAGCGCCTTGGACGAGAACGGCTTGCCGGTGATGGGCTCGACCTCGGCATAGTTCTTCAGACGAAAGGCGAGCGGATCGATGCCGCAGGCCCAGGCCATCTCGTCGATCGCGCTCTCCAGCGCGATCGAGCCGGTCGCCTCGCCGGGCGCGCGCATGAACAGCGGCGTACCGGTGTTGACGCGCACGGCATCATGCGACGTGCGGATCGCAGGCGCCGCATAGAGCGTGTGCGAGGCATCGGCCGCGGGCTCGTAGAAATCGTCGAAGGTGCTCGACACGGTGCGCGCGTGGTGATCGAGCGCGGTCAGGCGCCCCTCGCCGTCGGCGCCGATGCGCAGCCGCTGCCGCGTCGGCGCGCGGTGGCCGACCGGGCCGTACATCTGCTCGCGGCGCAGCACCAGCTTGACTGGTTTGCCGACGAGCTTTGCCGCCATGATGCCGAGGACCGGAGGGCCGGCCATGAGCCCCTTCGAGCCGAAGCCGCCGCCGAGGAACGGGCTGCGGATATGGATCTTGTCGTGCGCGATGCCGAACAATTCGGCAACGCGCGCCAGCGACAGCATGAGGCCCTGGGTCGGCATGTCGATCTGCAGATTGTCGCCGTTCCAGGCAGCCACGATCGCATGCGGCTCCATCGCATTGTGATATTGCGGCGGCGTTTCGTAGACCGCGTCGATCCGCTTCTCGGCCGACGCAAGCTCCGCCTCGACATCGCCGCGGTAATTTTCCGTCGGGTTGCCGACGCCGACGACCGGCGGCACGAAGCTCTCACCCGCGTCGAGACCGATGAGCGCGGGCAGCGTCTCGTAGTGCGGCGCCAGCAGCGCCGCGCCTTCCGTCGCCGCCTCCAGCGTCTCGGCGATTACGACGGCGATCGGCTGGTTGGCGTAGCGGACCTCATTGCTCTGTAGCACCTCCATCCGGAATACGAATGGATTGGTCTTGATCTCGGGATCGATCGCGAGCTCAGGCTTGTGATCCGACGTCATGACATCGACGACGCCGGGATGACGTTTGGCAGCGCTGATATCGAGCGAGGTCACACGGCCACGCGAAATGCTCGCGACCGCCATCACCGCAAACAGCATGCCGGGCGGATGGTTGTCGGCGGCGTAGGTCGCCTGGCCCTTGACCTTGAGAACCCCGTCGCGGCGGGTCAGCGGCTGGCCGATGTTCGAGCCGTGGCGCAGATGAGCGGGCGCGCTGGTGAGATTGAGTTCAGGCATGGATCGCTCCGGACGTCGAGGCAAAGGGAGAGGCCGGCAGCGCGGCGATGCGCGCGGGCGTACCGGCGGCGGCAAGGCTCAGCGCGCGCACGACGACGCGGCGCGCGAGCTCGATCTTGAAGGCGTTGTCGCCGGACGGTTTTGCGTCGGCGAGCGCGCGCGAGGCGGCTTCCTGGAAAGCGTCCACCGTGGGCGGGACGTTCCTGAGCATGTCCTCCGCGGCGCGGGCGCGCCAGGGCTTTGCGGCGACACCGCCGAGCGCAAGCCGCGCCTCCGCGATCTTGCCGTTCTCGATCCGCAGCGCAGCGGCAGCCGAGACGACGGCAAACGCGTAGGACGTTCTATCGCGGACCTTGAGATAGCGCGCATGAGCCGCAAAGCCGCGCGCAGCGGGCGGCAGGCGCACCGCGACGATGAGATCACCCGGTTCGAGCGCCGATTCACGCTCGGGCGTATCGCCGGGCAGGCGATGCAGGTCGTCGAGCGCGATCTCGCGCCGCCCGCTCCTGCCCTCGATCTCGACGATGGCGTCGAGCGCGACCAGCGGCACGCAGAAGTCGGATGGATGCGTGGCGATGCAGTTTTCGCTCCAGCCGAGCACGGCGTGGGTGCGGTTCTCGCCGTCACGCGCGTCGCAACCGCTGCCGACCTCGCGCTTGTTGCAGCGGCTGGCGGTGTCGTAAAAATACGCGCAACGCGTCCGTTGCAGCAGATTTCCGCCGACGGTCGCGGCGTTGCGCAGTTGCGCCGACGCGCCGGAGAGCAGCGCTTCGGCGACAGCCGGGTAGGCCTTGGCGAAGTCGGCGTCATGCGCAAGATCGGCGTTGCTCACCAGCGCGCCGATACGCACACCACCGTCGGCAAGGCGCTCGATCTGATCGAGCCCGTCGAGATGCGTGACGTCGACCAGACGATCCGGACGGCTGACGCCGCCCTTCATCAGATCGAGCAGATTGGTGCCGGCGGCGAGATAGACGGCGCCCGGCTGCGCCGCGGCCGCGACGGCTTCGGCGACCGTGGCCGGCCTGACGTAATCAAATTGCTTCATGCGGAGCGCCTCTGATTGGATTCGTCCATCCCGGCCTGCGCGTCGAGCACGGCATCGACGATGCCGGCATAGGCGCCGCAGCGGCATAGATTGCCGCTCATGCATTCGCGGATGCGCTCGGGATCGTTGCCGGCCTGTGCCTCGCTCATCATGCCGATCGCGCTCATGATCTGGCCGGGCGTGCAGAAGCCGCACTGAAAGCCGTCATGGGCGATGAAGGCGGCCTGCACGGGGTGAAGCTGGTCGCCGCGCGCCACGCCCTCGATGGTGAGAATGTCGGCACCGTCATGGCTAATGGCCAGCGCGAGGCAGGAGTTGATCCGCTTGCCGTCGACGAGAATGGTGCAGGCGCCGCATTGACCGCGGTCGCATCCCTTCTTGGTTCCGGTCAGGTGGAGGCGCTCACGCAGGAGATCGAGCAACGTGACGCGCGCATCGTCGAGGACGAAGTCGCGCCGCGCACCGTTCACGGTGAGGCTGATGGAGTGGTTCATATAAGGCTCCGATCAGATATGGACATGAGTCGTCGCGCAGCGCGCCACCGCCGTGGCCGCCGTCGATTCCGCGCCGCCCGAATATCATCCGAGCCAACGTCTTCAGCGAAGATACGGAGGCAGCCTCCGCTTAACAAGGGCCGCCGAAAAATTTTGGAATTCGTCAAAAGCCCGTGCGCATCAACGCGATGCAGCCCCACAAGGGTTCAATCTAACCAATTCGTGATCTACAGTGCCGGCATGGACGACCACACCGATCAGATCCGCAAGCCGCGTGCCGATGCCGTGCGCAATCGCGAGCGCGTGCTCGAGGCGGCGAAAGCCGTGTTCAACGCGGGCGGGCCGGAGGCGAGCCTGGAGGCGGTGGCAAAACGCGCCCGCGTCGGCATCGGCACGCTCTATCGGCATTTCCCGACGCGCGAGGATTTGTTCGAGGCGGTGTACCGGCGCGAGGTCGAGCAGCTCAGCGAACTCGCCGAGCAGTTGAAGAATGCGAAGGACCCGGTGGATGCGCTGCGGCGCTGGCTGCGCTCAGGTGTCGAATTCGTTGCCACCAAAAAGGGCATGGTGGCAGCCCTGGCACTCGCGGTGCAGAGCGGGTCGGAGTTGCATGCCTTTTCCTTTGAGCGCCTGAGCAAGGCGATCGGCTCGCTGCTCGATCGGGCAGCCGCGGCCGGCGCGATGCGCGCGGACGTCAGCCCCGAGGACTTGCTGCGCGCGTTCTTCGGCATGTGCTACATGCACGACCAGCCCGGCTGGCAATCCTCGGTGCTGCGGATGCTCAACGTGTTCGTTGACGGTTTGCGGGTGCAGCCTGTCGTGAAAGCCAAGGCCCGCGTGGCCGCCAGGCCCGCGAAGCCGGCTGCAAAGCGGAAGCGATAGCCCGCGAGATGTGCTAAGGATCGGCGCCGCCCGGGATTTCAACGCGGAGCCTGTCATGCGCATCGCCGCCTTGCTGGTCTTTCTCAGTGTCGCCTTCGGTCCGATCTCGGCGCGTGCCGACGATGTCGCGACGGCACAGGATATCATCCGCGCCCAGGAGCAGGCATTCGGCCGCGACGACGCGCGCGCGGCCTATTCCTACGCCGCACCGGCGATCCGGGAGATCTTCCCCGCGCCCGACATCTTCATGTCCATGGTGCAAAACGGCTACCCGCCGGTCTATCGGCACAAGAGCTTTGAATTCGGCGACAGCAAGAGCGAGGGCAGCCGCATTGCCCAGCACGTCCATATCATCGACGCCAATGGCGAGGCCTGGGAAGCGCTCTACACGCTCGAGCAGCAGGCAGACGGCAGCTACAAGATCACGGGTTGTTCGCTGCTGAAGGCGGGACAGGCAGTCTAGGTCGCAAAACCTGGAGCGGTCCTGACTGCATTCATCCGCGAGCGGATCAGCAACGTCAGCACGATGCCGATATTGAGCGCGTTCCACGCCACACCGTTGGCGAACGCCGCTGCATAGGAACCTGTCGCGTCGAAGATGACGCCCGAGACCCAGCCGCCGAACGACATGCCGAACACGGAGGCGAAGATCACGATGCCGACGCGGGTTGCGGCCTCGCTCGCCGGCATCGCCTCGCGCACGATGATGGCATAGCTCGGCACGATGCCGCCCTGGAACAGGCCGAACATCGCGGAGATCAAATAGAGCGAGGTCAGGCTGTCGAAGAACAGGTAGAATACGAGCGCAAAGCCTTGCGCCAGGGCGCCGATCAGAAGCGTCGGGATGCCGCCGATCTTGTCGGCGAGGTAGCCCGAGCCGATCCGACTGACGATGCCGCAGGCCATCATCAGCGACAACATCTCGGCGCCACGCGCCACGCCATATCCGAGATCGCCGCAATAGGCGACGATATGCACCTGCGGCATTGCCATGGCGACGCAGCAGGAGATGCTGGCGATCGAGAGCAGCACCGTCAGCGTATTGGTCGAGAGCTTGAGGTCGACCCGCGGCGGCGCTGCATTGGCATGATCGTGAACCTTGTCGTCGCCCATCTGCGCGCGCAGGACCAGCACCAGGATGGTCATCAGGCTGACGCAGACGAGGCCGATGCCGATGTGCGTGTAACGCCAGCCGATCGTCTGCATGCCCGTGCTCACGAGCGGCGGCCACATCGTGCCGGCGACATAATTACCGCTCGCGACGATGGTCACGGCCAGGCCGCGATAGCGCTCGAACCAGTGGGAGGCCTCCGCCATCAGCGGCGCGAAGGTCGCCGACGTGCCGAGCCCGATCAGGAAATACGCCGCCACGAACTGCCAGAGTTGGGTCGATAGCCCCGCCAGCACATTGGCGACGCCGAGGAAGGCAATGCTGATCGCCATCGCCGCCACGATGCCGAACCGGTCGGTGATCCTGCCGGCGATGACGCCGCCAAGCCCGAAGCCGAACATCATCAGCGTGAAAGCCAGCGACACCGCGCCGCGCGTCGCGGAGAATTCGGCCTGCACCGCGGGAATCATCACGACGATCGCCCACATGCCGACGCCGCCGATCGAACCGATCAGAAGCGCAATGACGAGGCGCATCCAAGCCTGACGCGAATCAGGGGTGAATGTTTCAGGTGTTTGTCCCGATTGATTTGGCGCGTGCACGGGCGGGACCATGGCCCGCGGATCGCCACAGGGTCAACCATTGTGGCGCGATATTGGGCATGCACGGTGCACTGCGGTAAGAAGGAGCTTGGCGAACGCGCGTTTTGTCATTATTTTGCAAATCAGCGCGTGCAACATCGCCGCGCGAAGGGCATGTCGGCGGAATGTTGCTGCGATTGACACGATCGATGCGGATCAGGGTGGGGCGTGTGATTGCCCTTGCCTATCTGTTCTGCGTGCTCGCGCCGGCCGCAAGCCTCGCCTGGGGTAGCGGTCCAGCACCGTGCCTCGACGACGCGCTCCTCGCCGATCTCGTGCCGGTGCATCACCAGATGCAGGCCGGCCACACGCATGACGGCGCCTCGCATGACCACGCCGGGCCGCATGCGCATCACCAGACCGCCGCGCAGGACGCGCCCGCCGTCCCTCATCATCACGACGGCAAGGGTACGCCGGGACCGTGCTGCGCGATGATGTGCGTGAGCGCGCTGCCGGCCGACCTGCCCAGCGTCGTAAAGCCGCTTCAGCCGGTTTCCGCCTGCTCGCCCGAGATCGTGGCCAGCCTGCACAGCGCGGCGCCGCCCCTGCACTACCGCCCTCCCATCGTCTGATCTGACGCGCGACGACGTCAGGCCGAGCGCGCACCCGCGCGCGCGAACCTGTGGTCTCCAGACAGATCAGGGATGACTCATGCTTACGCTTACCGGGGCGAAGTCCGCCGCTGCATCCGCGGCGCGGGGACGACACTTTCGATTCCATTGGCCGCTGCTGGCCGCGACGGCATTGGCGCTGTCCGGCTGCGTGCCGGCAACGACACAAGTCGCGGGCGCTGATCCTGCCGATCCCGCGACCAAGGTCGCGCGCGCCGGCTATCATTCGACGATTGCGCCCTACACCAGCCTGCGGCCTGCGACGCCGGCACCATGGCGCCAGCGCAACGAGAACGTCGCGCCGCAGCCCAAGCAAGACCGGTAGGAGCGCGTCATTGACACACCGTCTCGCGCAAAGCCTGCTCGTTCTTGCCTCGCTCGGCCTGTCAGGCTGCGCCGCCTTCTCGCCCGACAGCGGCATGAATGCCGTCTCGGAGCTGACGAGCCAGACCCTCAAAAAGGATGTCGCCTTCGTGCGGACGGCCGAGGGAGCCGGCGCGGTCGACGCGCGCGTTCGCCAACTGCTGTCGCGAACACTCAACCCCGAGACCGCCGTGCAGATCGCCCTGCTCAACAACAAGGGGCTTCAGGCCGCCTATAACGAGCTGGCGCTGGCCGAGACCGATCTCGTCGAGCAGAGCCTGCCGCCCAATCCCGTGTTCTCGGTCTCGCGGATCTCGGGCAACGGCGCCAGCGAAATCGAGCGTCAGGTCGTCGGCGACATCCTCGCGCTCGCCACTCTGCCGTTTCGTTCGGAGATCGCCCGCGACCGTTTTCGTCAGGCGCAATTGCGCGCGGGTCTGGCGACGTTGCGGCTTGCCGCCGATGTCCGCCGCGTCTATTGGCGCGCCGTGGGCGGCAACGAGATGGTGGCGTTGCTGACGGATGCGAAGGCGACGGCGGAATCGACCGCACAGCTCGCGGTCAAGCTCGGCGAAACGGGCTCGATCAACAAGCTCGATCAGGCTCGTGAACAGGTGTTTTACGCCGAAACCACCGCCGACCTTGCCACCGCGCGACAGACGGCGACGAGCGCGCGCGAAAAGCTGGCGCGCCTGATGGGACTGTGGGACGGCGGCCTCGACTTCCGCCTGCCCAACCAGCTGCCGCCGCTGCCGCGCCGGCCGCAGGCTTTGCCGTCGATTGAAGCCGACGCGGTCGCCCATCGCATCGACCTTCAGATCGCGCGGCTCGAGCTGACCGCGCTCGCGAAGTCGCTGAACCTCACGGAGGCGACGCGCTTCGTGACGCTGCTCGATCTCGCCGGCATCTCCCGCCGCACCCGGGATCCGGAAGGCGCGCCGTTCCGCGAACGCGGCTTCGACGTGCAGTTCCAGATCCCGATCTTCGACGGCGGCGAGGTGCGGGTGCGGCAGGCGGCGGAGACTTACAATTTCGCCTTCAATCGGCTGACCGAGCGCGCCGTGAACGTACGCTCCGAGGCGCGCGATGCTTACCGGATCTATCGCTCGGGCTACGACATCGCCAGCCACTATCAGCGCGAGATCATCCCCTTGCGAAAGATCATCACCGAGGAGATGCAGCTCCGCTTCTCCAGCATGCAGGTCGATATCTTCGCGCTGCTCAACGAGGCGCGGCAGCGACTTGCGTCGCTGCGCGGTGCAATCGATGCGAAGCAAAGATTTTTCCTTGCCCAGTCCGACTTGCAGACCGCCGTCAATGGCGGCGGCGCGCCTGCTGACGGCGACAATTCAACCACTCTCGCCGCGGCAGCGCCTGCCGATGGCGGTCACTGACATGGAGGCCAGCATGTTTTCCCGCCGAGGATTTTTGGGTAGCGCCGCGCTCGCCGGCGCATCCGTCGTCAGCGGCCGCGCGCAGGCCGCCTCGATTCCGGAAGCCCCGCACATGGACAAGGCGGTGATGCAAGCGCCGCTGCATCCCGCCGGTGGGCCGGACTATCGCCCCGTGGTCACGCTGAACGGCTGGTCGCTTCCGTTTCGGATGAACGGCGACTGGAAGGAATTCCATCTCGTTGCTGAGCCCGTGGTGCGCGAATTCGCCGAGGGCATGAAGGTGAATCTGTGGGGCTATAACGGCCAGTCGCCGGGACCGACGATCGAGGCCGTCGAGGGCGACAAGGTCCGCATCTTCGTGACCAACAGACTGCCCGAATACACCACCGTGCACTGGCACGGCATGATCATTCCCAGCGGCATGGACGGTGTCGGCGGGCTGACGCAGCCTCACATCCAGCCGGGAAAAACCTTCGTCTACGAGTTCGAGATGAAGAAGAGCGGGACCTTCATGTACCACCCGCATTCCGACGAGATGGTGCAGATGGCGATGGGCATGATGGGCATGGTCGTCGTGCATCCGCGCGACCCGAACTTTCGGGCCGTGGACCGCGACTTCGTCTTCGTCATGAGCACCTATCGCGTCGATCCCGGCACCTATCTGCCGCAGGTCAACGAGATGACCGACTTCAACATGTGGACCTGGAACGCGCGCGTGTTTCCCGGCATCGATCCGCTGCCGGTCAGACTCGGCGACAAGGTGCGCGTGCGCATCGGCAATCTCAGCATGACCAACCATCCGATCCATTTGCACGGCCACAGCTTTGCAGTGACCTGCACCGACGGCGGCTGGATTCCGGAGAGCGCGCAATATCCGGAGACAACCACGGACGTACCGGTCGGCGCTGTCAGGGTGTTCGACGTGCTCGCCGACAACCCCGGCGACTGGGCGTTCCACTGCCACAAGTCGCATCACACCATGAATGCGATGGGACACGACATGCGCAACATGATCGGGGTGTCGCGCAAGGATCTCGCCAGGGCCGTCGGCAAGCTCGCGCCTGACGGCATGGCGATGGGCTCGACCGGCATGGCGATGGGCAACATGGAGATGCCCGCGCCCGACAACACGCTGCCGATGATGACCGGCACCGGCCAGTTCGGCCCGATCGAGATGGGCGGCATGTTCACGGTGATGAAGATCCGCGAAGGCCTCGCGCGCGACGATTATCGCGATCCCGGCCCCTACCAATTCCCGCAAGGCACCGTCGCCTACGAGGTCACCCCGCCGGCCCCGGAGCCCGTGCGCCAACAACCAGGCGGGCCGCCGATGAAGAACATGAAGATGTGAGCGTTTCGATGAACCACCACCAACTGGAGATACCAATGAAGACGACGATCAAGCTCGGTCTGGCGCTGGCCGCGCTTTCCACCGCGCCGGCCTTTGCCCACGACCAGCACGGGCACGGCACCTTTTCGGCCGGCGAGCCCGGCGATTCCAAAAAGCCCGCGCGCACCATCGAGATCCTGCTGAACGAGATGGACTACACCCCCGCGAGGATCGAGGTCAAACGCGGCGAGCAGATCCGCTTCGTGCTGCGCAATGTCGGCAAGGAGGACCATGAATTCCTGCTCGCCACCACCAAAGAGAATCTCGCGCATGCGGTGGAGATGAAGAAGCATCCGCACATGGAGCACGACGATCCCAACGGTGTCAGGCTCGCACCGAGCAAGACAGCCGAGATCCTTTGGAAGTTCAGCAAGACCGGCACGTTCGAATTTTCGTGCCTGATTCCCGACCACCGCGACTACGGCATGGTCGGCCACGTCACCGTGAAGTAACGCAAGGAGCTCCCATGAACCGCATCATCCGTATCGCCGCAGGGCTGTCGCTGGCCGTCGGCCTTGCCACAGGTGCCCTGGCAGCCCAGGGCGCCGCGATCAGCGGCGAGGTCAAGAAGATCGACGAGGGCGCCGGCAAGATCACGCTCAAGCACGCGGCCGCGAAGAACCTCGGCATGGATGAACCCATGACCATGGTCTACCGCGTCAAGGACCCGGCCGTGCTCAAACAGGTGAAGGTCGGCGACAAGGTGACTTTCGAAGCCGAGGAGGCGGCTTCGGGGTACATGGTGACCCGGATGGAGAAGGCGAAATAGGGCTACTGCCTCCGTCCGCCGAATTTCGGCGCCAAACGCTTCCACAACGTCATGGCCGGGCTTGTCCCGGCCATCCACGCCTACCGCGCGGCATGAAGAACGTGGATGCCCGGGACAAGCCCGGGCATGACGACTGCTTGCCTGCCAGATGGCCGAAATACCCGGCCAGCCCCCATGCCGCACCCTTTATTAACCGTTTGCTAACCATACACCCGGCAAGAATTGCCCAGTGGAGTCGAGTGTCGTCAGCCGCGTAGAACGGGGAGTGCCCTGTGGACGCCAGTGCGGTGCCTCACTTTCGGAACGGCGGCCCTTCGGCCGTCGGGCAGACGTTTGGGGCGCGCGGACGGCAGTCGCGCGGAGGGGCAGCTACCATGGTCGACGTCACCGCGGGACAGGGCGTAGGCGGCACAAACGCCGGTTTCCCCACCCTTGCCGAGATCGGCAACATCCTCAAACGCGGCGATATCGCGCTGGCGCTCGGCGTCCTCACCATCCTGGTGGTGCTGATCCTTCCGCTGCCCGCGATCGTGCTGGACCTGTTCCTGGCTATTTCAATCACGCTCTCGATCCTGATCCTGATGACGTCGCTGTTCATCCAGGCGCCGCTGGAATTCTCCGCTTTCCCGACCGTCCTGCTGATCTCGACCATGCTGCGGCTGTCGCTCAACATGGCCTCGACCCGCCTGATCCTGTCGCACGGGCACGAGGGCACGGATGCCGCCGGTCACGTCATCGAGGCCTTCGGCAGCTTCGTGATGGGCGGCAATTTCGTCATCGGCATCATCGTCTTCGCCATCCTGATCATCGTCAACTTCGTCGTCATCACCAAGGGTTCGGGCCGCATCGCCGAAGTCGCCGCCCGCTTCCACCTCGACGCCATGCCCGGCAAGCAGATGGCGATCGACGCCGACCTCTCCGCCGGACTGATCGACGAGGCGGTCGCCAAGCAGCGGCGCAAGGATCTGGAGGACGAGAGCGGCTTCTTCGGCGCCATGGACGGTGCCTCCAAATTCGTCCGCGGCGACGCCATTGCCGGCCTTCTGATCGTCTTCATCAACGTCGTCGGCGGCATGATCATCGGCGTGGCGCAGCAGGGCCTGTCCTTCGCCGACGCCGGCCGCAGCTACACGCTGCTGACCGTCGGTGACGGCCTCGTCACCCAGGTGCCGGCGCTGATCGTTTCGACCGCGGCCGGCCTGCTGGTCTCCAAGGCCGGCGTGTCCGGCGCCGCCGACAAGGCGCTGATGAAGCAGTTCTCCGGATATCCGCAGGCGCTCGCGATGTCCGCGGCGGTCATGCTGGTGCTGGCGGCCCTGCCGGGCATCCCGACCATCCCCTTCCTGGCGCTCGGTTCCGGTGCCGGCGCGCTCGCCTGGCACGCCCGCAACCGCAATCGGGCGACTGCCAGGGCTGCCGAAGTTGCAAAGACCGCACCTGCGCCGGGAACGCCGGGCGCAGCCGGCTCCGCTGCGGCGGAGGAGCCGATCTCCGCGGCGCTGAAGATCGACGACCTCAAGATCGAGCTCGGCTATGCCCTGCTGCCGCTGGTCAACGGCCCCGACGGCACCGACCGCCTCACCGAGCAGATCAAGGCGCTGCGCCGCTCGCTCGCGATCGAGATGGGTTTTGTGATGCCGGCCGTGCGCATCCTCGACAACGTCCAGCTCGAAGCCAACACCTACATCATCAAGATCAAGGAGGTCGACGCCGGCACCGGCAAGATCTGGCCGAACCAGTTCATGGTCATGGACCCCGGCGGCAGCCAGGTGCAGGTGCCCGGCATCCACACCACCGAGCCGACCTTCGGCCTGCCCGCGACCTGGGTCGATGCCAGCCTCAAGGAGGAAGCCTCGCTCAAGGGCTACACCGTCGTCGATGCCGCGACCGTGCTCTCGACCCACCTCACCGAGCTGCTCAAGGCCAACATGTCGGACCTGCTCTCCTATGGCGAGGTGCAGAAGCTGCTCAAGGAGCTGCCGAAGGAGCAGGGGGAGCTGGTCAAGGACATCGTGCCCGGACAGGTCACCGTCTCCGGCATCCAGCGCGTGCTGCAGCTGCTGCTCGCCGAGCGCATCTCGATCCGCGACCTCTCGACCATTCTAGAAGGCATCGCGGACTCGCTCGCCTTCTCGCGCAATCCGGCCACCATGGTGGAGCACGTCCGCGCCCGCCTGGCGCGGCAGATCTGTGCGCAGAACACCTCCTACAGCGGTTATCTGCCGCTGATCGCGCTCTCGGCGCGGTGGGAACAAGCCTTTGCCGAATCCATTATCGGCCAGGGCGAGGAGCGCAGCCTCGCGATGCAACCCTCGAAGCTGTCGGAGTTCATGACCGGCGTGCGCGAGGCCTTCGAGCGCGCCGCGCGTGAAGGCGAGGCCCCGGTGCTGGTCACCTCTGCGGCAATTCGTCCCTTCGTGCGTTCCCTGGTCGAGCGGTTCCGGGCGCAAACGACCGTGCTGTCGCAAGCTGAAATCCACCCCAGGGCGAGATTGAAAACGGTCGGAAGCATCTGATTTGCCTTAAGAAGCCGTGTGTTTTTCGGCCACAGGCAAATGGTTTTTCAGTTTCTGGCGCCTTGCCGATCAATTGCCGGCAAGGCGCCCGGCAGACACATTACAGCTTTGAAATAATTGCCAAATTGCACGATCAAGGATCGTTTTTGATCGCGGCTTCTCACGTCCTGTCACGCTCTTGTGATCGCCTCTTGGGAACGAATCCCCCCAATACTAGGTTGTTGGGCACCGGAAGCATGAACCTGCCCAAACACGCAGGCGACTACTTCGGGTAGATGGCGGCAGGAGCCTTCCATGAACCACTCGATTTACAGCGTAGATCGCTCGACCCACCTCAAGATCGTGGTTGTCGCGCTCGTTGCCGGCATCGCGGTGGCGGGCCTCGGGATCACCGCGCGTACGAGTTCAGACGAAGGCCTGACCCAGACCGCTCGCGTCATGAAGGCGGGCAAGCCGATCGCCATCACCAGCTCGAACGTTTCCCTCGTTCGCTAAGGAGATTTGAGTTTCAGGAATTCACGCGGCTCTTTATCAGCCCCCCAAAGTCGCCACGTGGATATGTAGACGACCCCAACCCCAAGTCGACTACAGAAAGCGCCCGCCCCCCACGGGCGCTTTCTCATGTCTGGGGTATGTCGTCATCGTGAGCGCACGCGCGTCCAGCTCCGTCATTGCGAGGAGCTCTTGCGACGAAACAATCCAGAATCCCTCCGCAGAGACAGGCTGGATTGCTTCGCTGCGCTCGCAATGACGGAATCTGTGGGTGGCAGCGTCGCTCTTTAAATTCGCATCTCACTCGCAGACACACCTTCGCCATCTCGCGGCTTGTTCGCCCGAGCTTTGCTTCGTCGCCTCACCCCCGAATGAAAGAGGGCGCAGGGAAGACCGGGTGCCGGCTGGCACCCGCGGTCCACTGTGCGAGATTGTCGTAAGAACATTGCACAGCGGCATACAGGTGAAGCCTGAACATCCGGCCTTCCCTGCGCAGTGGCTTTACGGCTTATGTCGCGCTCTCCCCGGGGAGCGATGCACTATTGCCCCCGTCGCCTTGCGGATGGCTGATGCGCGTGCCCGGTTGGGCACCCCACATCACCGCAACGCTTGGCGCACAGACCCCGGGCGCCAGGACCACACGATTTCGCCGTACGCCGATCACACCGGTCGTGTGCGCGGCGGCTTCGCTCACGGTTGCCCGCCCTGCGAAACCCTTCGCGCCGATGTGACTAACGTCCACCGCCGTCCGGCCCGCGTTCGTGACGATCGCGATACGCCCCTCTTCCTTGGGCCGGGTTATGGCGAGACATACGCCGCTTCCGAATTTCGGTAAAGTAGAATATTTTCCGCGGCACGCGTTGACCGACAATTAGGGTGTTTTGCCCGACGGGCAACGCGATATCTTGTAGCCCGGATGAGCGCAGCGATGTCCGGGATGTCTCCGCGAGCGACCCCGGGTGTCGCTTCGCTCACCCGGGGCTACGCCTACGCGGCGCGGCTCAGGCCTCGCGCAGTTCCGACGGCGTCGCGGCAAAGCGCTTGCGGAAGGCGCGGTTGAAATAGGACAGATCGGAGAAGCCCGACGAATGCGCGATGTCGCTGATCTTGCGGGTCCTGGCGCGAGGATCGCTGAGCAGCTTGCGCGCCTGCAGCAGGCGCTGCTCCAGAACGAATTCGGTGAAGGTCGTTCCGGCCTGCTCGAACAGGCGCTGTGCCTGGCGCGGGCTCAGGCCCGAGCGCGTGGCAATCTCGGACAGGCAGAGATCGTTGCGGCCAAGTGCAGCCATCACGTCGGCGCGCATGAGATCGAGACGGGCCGCCGCATGACCTCGCCCGCGCGCAAGACTTGCATGCTCGGCGTCAGTGCCGAGCAGGAGCCCGACGAGATCGACCATGTGCTGCGCGGTGAGGCGCTGGCCGACGGCGTCGAGATGCGGCGCGTGATGGGCCGCAAGGGAGTGGTAGCGGAAGATCGTCTCGGCGACCGCGCCGTCCGAGAGCACTTGCGACAGCTTGTCCTCGGCGCGTGGACTGATGTCGAGGAGTGCGCGGCGCGGCATGCGGATGGTGGTGAAGCGATCTTCCTCGGTGTGGCCCACGGTGCCGGTGATGCCCATGTCGACGAGCACCATCTGCGCGGGCGCAAGCTCCACGGCATGGCCGTTCTGCCCAACGCGGACGAGACCCGCGTGTGCCGCGATCAGGACGAGATCGTCGCTGCCGTCGGCAAGGTGGCTCTGGGTGCGTGAATATTGCGCGGAGGCGCCTTCGGGAATGGCGAGTGCGATATTGTCGACCACGCTGACTTGGAGCCGGCAATCGATGCTGTCGCCCCGGCTCGGCCCGAT
The DNA here is from genome assembly GCF_055811695.1 of Bradyrhizobium sp. MI1.3. Taxonomy (NCBI): domain Bacteria; kingdom Pseudomonadati; phylum Pseudomonadota; class Alphaproteobacteria; order Hyphomicrobiales; family Nitrobacteraceae; genus Bradyrhizobium; species Bradyrhizobium sp. MI1.3. Next base: position 17,005 of record NZ_JBVVPQ010000085.1, read on the forward strand.
ATCCAGGCCGCAGGCCCCGAAAGTCCGCTCGCGCCAATGTTCGAAGGCCTGGCCGTGTGGCAGCCCCGCATATTGGTGAATGAAGATGCCCGACGTTTTCGCTGCATCCATCTGATTTCTCGCCCCTCTCCGGCGCCATGCTTGGGGGCGCCGACTGCAAATTCCGGGCATTTGACGCCACGAAACGGATGGAGGTTCAAATCGGGGGAGGATTCGGCGGGAGTTGTCGGGATGCGACGGCGGGGCGGACCGTGGCGACAGAAACCGATCAGGCATTGCCACGACGATGTTGAAGCGTCCAATGCCCCCGGTGTCGTCCTGGACAAGCGAGCAGAGCGAGCGCCGATCCAGGACCCATTACCCCGGGATTGAGTGGTTGCTCACCCGTGTGGCCACGGCTCACTCTTGCAACAAGCTCTTGGGGTAATGGGTCCTGGCTTTCGCCAGGACGACAATAGAAACCTACTTCTTCGCGGGCGCCTGCGGCTGTGACGGCGGCACGGTCTCGATCAGCTTGCCGGAAAATATGGGCGCCGAGGTCGGCTGGCCATTGGGCGAGCCGCCCGCCTGCTCGACGGTGACCGCGTAGGTCGCGCTGTTGACGACGTCGGCATCGTACGAACCGAGCACCGGTCGTGCGGTGAAATCGCCGGCGCCGATCACGCCGAGCGAGCGCGGACGCGGCAGCTTGTCGGAGATCAGCCAGAGCTCGAAACTTTTGCCGGGCTCCGGTGTCGCGCCCACTTTGCGCACGGTGAAGTTCTTGGTCGCACCGTCGATGGTGAGGATGAAGGCAGGACCTCCGCCCTGGCCCTGCAACAGCGCGACATATTGCGACGACACCGGGAGCGGCGCCGGTGTCTTCACCTCGACCGTCTGGATGCGTGGCGCCGGTCGCAAACCGCCCGGGAGCGCCTCGGGCTGGAAGATCTGAAGCGACAGTGTCACGAGCAGCGCGGCCGCGAGCGCACCGACGGCGGATGCGATGGTGCGCCAGCGCTTCACGCGCCCCTCGAGCCGGATCACGTTACTGTTGTCGGCAACCGGCGGCGGTGGCGTACGCGCGACCTCCGGGTCTGGCGCGTGGACCTGCGGCATGAAGATCGGCACGACATCGGGAAGCGCATCGGGCGCCGGTGGCGTCGTTTCGGGCTGCTCCGCTTCGGGAGGCTGCGGCGCCGGTTGCTGCATAGTCTCCGACGGCACCGGCGGAGGCACGGTGTCGGGCGAGGAAAACTCCGGCACAGGTGGCGGCGCTGCGTCCGGCAGCGCTGGCGGATCCTGCGCAAAGCCCGTCCGCGCGAGCTCGGACCTGATGTTCTCCCACACGATCGGACGCGGCTCGATCGAGCCGACCATCTGGTTGAGGACGCCGAGCCGGAATGCCCACGCCTGCACGACATCGGCGAACGCCTTGTCCACCGCCATCATGGTCTCGACCTGCGCGCGCTCGCCGGCGTCGAGCGTGCCGAGCGCATATTCCGCGGCGAGCGCGATATGGTCCTCCGTATAGGCCATCACTTGCGATCCAGACTCGCCCTCACCGTCCAAGCCCTCATAGCCCGAGACATTCGCGAATATCCATCATGCTGCGCCGAAGCCACGTCTTCACCGTGTTGACGGGCGCCGCGAATTTCTCCGCCAATTGCTCGCGGCTCCAGCCGTTGTAATAGGCGAGAAGCACGAGCCTCTGACGGTCCGGCTCGAGCCGGCCGATACATTCCAGCAGCCGCCTCAATTCCTCGGTCATCTCGCGCCGCGCCAACGGATCGGGGCTATCGCTTGCGACTTCCATCGCCTGCGGCTCTTCCTCGATGGAGACTTCCGTCTTCTTGCGCACGACGTCGATGGCGCGGTTGCGCGCGATCGACGCCATCCATGTGATCGGCGACGCGAGAGCGGGATTGAACTGGCCGGCGCTGTTCCAGATCTTGACGTAGGTCTCCTGAATGACCTCCTCTGCGAGATCCTGTCGGCGCAAGATACGGAGCACGACGCCATAGAGTTTCGCGCGCGTGGCGACGTAGAGGCGCTCGAACGCGGCCTGATCGCCCTGCGCCACTGCCCCAATCAGCCCGACCAGCTCTGCTGGCGTCAGCATTCAGCCCCCCAATGCGCGGCCCGTCGCATTCCGCGCAGGTCCTGGCACGCCGCCACCATAGCGCGCGACAAAGCCGACCACCAAGGGGGCGCGGCGCCCCTCTGTGGACAGGACATGCGAAAACCCGGACCTTTGAGGTCCGGGTTCTGCAAATTCTCGCAGGTCTGGCGGCTAGCGCCTCAGGCGACGGCGCCCATGCGGGCACGCATCAGGCCGATGCTGTCGAGATCGGCCTGCTCGCGGGCGTTTTCCTCGGCGCGTTCGCGGGCCTGATCGCGCTCGTCGAGGAGCTCGACCTTCTTCAGCTCCTCGAAGGCTTCGGCCAGCGCAGCCTTGGCTTCGTCGAGCTGGCCCTTCAGCTCGTCGGCCGAGCGGGTCAGGTTCTCGCGACGCTGGATGGCAGCCTTGGCATAGGTCGGATAGGCGAAGTGCGAGGGATCGTTGATCCCGGCGCGTTCCTGCTCGGTCGAGATCTCGCGTTCAAGATCGGTCGACATCCGCTGGAAGTCGGCGATCATGGTCTCGATCTGGCTGACCCGGCGGCGCTTCTCGTCGACCTGAAATTTCTTCAGGCGGATGAGGGTATCACGTGACTTCATCGACTCGTACTCCCCAGAAGTCCCTTGGCTGCACGTGGGACAACACCGGTCTCCCCACAGGCCCGACGGGGGCCAAGACCGGCTCTGCTACTCTGTGGGATGGGATGATGACCGGACAAAGTTAGCGTTCCGTTTCCAAATCACCGAGGATTTGCGCCAACTGGCGGTAGCCGTCCGCCAGCGATGCACTTTCGTCCTTGCGCTGGCGCAGGAAGGCCTCCAGCGGCTCGTGCAGGCGGATCGCCTCGTCGACCTCCGGGCTGGAGCCGGCGCGGTAGGCGCCCAGACGGATCAATTCCTCCATGTCGGCATAGGTCGCCATCACCGCCCGCGCCTTCTGGATGGTCGGCCAGAACTCCGGGTCGGCCGATTTCGGCATGGTGCGGGAGACGGATTTGAGGATGTTGATGGCGGGGTAGCGGCCGCGCTCGGCGATCGAGCGCTGCATCACGATGTGGCCGTCGAGGATGCCGCGGACGGCATCCGCAATCGGCTCGTTATGGTCGTCGCCATCGACCAGCACCGTGAAGATCGCGGTGATGGCGCCCTCGCCCAGGCCCGGACCGGCGCGCTCCAGAAGCTTCGGCAGTTCGGTGAACACGGTCGGCGTGTAGCCCTTGGCGGTCGGCGGCTCGCCCGCGGACAGACCGATCTCGCGCTGGGCCATGGCAAAGCGCGTCACCGAATCCATCAGGCAAAGGACGTCCTGCTCCTCGTCGCGAAAATATTCGGCGATCGCAAGCGTCAGATACGCGGCCTGGCGGCGCATCAGCGCCGGCTCGTCGGAGGTCGCGACCACGACGACGGAACGCGCCAGGCCCTCCTCGCCGAGGTCGTCCTGCAGGAATTCCTGCACCTCGCGGCCGCGTTCGCCGATCAGCCCGATGACGCTGACCGCGGCATCGACGTTGCGCGCCAGCATCGACAGCAGCACCGACTTGCCGACGCCGGAGCCTGCGAAGATGCCCATGCGCTGGCCGCGGCAGCAGGTCAGGAACGTGTTCATCGCGCGCACGCCGAGATCGAGCGGAGCGCCGACGCGCTTGCGCGAGTGCGCCGGCGGCGGCGAATTGCGGTACGGCATCGGCGCCGGGCCCTGCGGCAGCGGCCCCTTGCCGTCGATCGGCTCACCCAGCGCATTGACGACGCGGCCGAGCCAGGCCGCACAAGGCCGCACCTGATTTGCGGCATTGGCGATGACGGCCTTGCAGCCGCGCCGCACGCCGTCGAGGCCGGCGAACGGCATCACGACGGCATTGTTGCCGGAGAAGCCGGTCACCTCGCAGGGGATGGAACGGTTGCCGCCGGTCTCGATCACGAGCCGCGCGCCGACCGACATCGCATGGATCGGGCCGGCCACCTCGACCATCAGGCCGCGCACGCCGACCACACGGCCATAAATATTGATGCCGTCAATGTCGCCGATCTGTTCGGCAAGAGCCTTCATTGGAGAGCCTTCACAAGAGGGCCTTCATGAGGTGATCGCCTTCATAACCCGGGGTTTCGTGGCGAGAACCTTAAGTTTCGCCATATTTCTGAACGGCGCTTAACTTCGTGTTTACCCGCATCGTTAATCATTGCGTCACTGTCTTTGTGACTGAGCGTGGCTCCCCTTCAGAAGAAGGCTGAGTCGCGGGAGTCGGTTAGGCCCGTCTCTTAAAGTGGAACTTGAACGCAACCGGATAACGAAAGCTGCTTCGCACACAAGACCTTAGGGCGATTCGACGAAAATTGCATCTACAGGGCTTGCGTTCCAGAATCAGAATTTGTTAACCATCTGTTGTCAGGATCCGAATCAGTTGTTCAAAGGCGTTTTGTTGTGTGCCGCGAATGCGGCCGACCTGACGCCCAGGAGCGGCGACTATGGGGAACTGGCATGCGCGTTTTGCTGATTGAAGATGACAGCGCCGTCGCGCAGTCGATCGAGCTGATGTTGAAGTCTGAGAGCTTCAACGTCTACACGACCGATTTGGGGGAAGAAGGCGTCGATCTCGGTAAATTATACGATTACGACATTATCCTTCTCGACCTCAACCTGCCCGACATGTCCGGCTACGACGTGCTCAAGCAGCTCCGGGTCTCCAAGATCAAGACACCAATTCTGATCCTCTCCGGCCTCGCCGGCATCGAAGACAAGGTCAAGGGTCTCGGCGTCGGCGCCGACGACTACATGACCAAGCCCTTCCACAAGGACGAGCTGGTTGCCCGCATCCACGCGATCGTGCGCCGCTCCAAGGGCCATGCCCAGTCGGTGATCCAGACCGGCGATCTCGTCGTCAACCTCGACACCAAGACGGTGGAAGTCGGCGGCCAGCGCGTGCATCTGACCGGCAAGGAATACCAGATGCTGGAGCTGCTCTCGCTCCGCAAGGGCACGACCCTCACCAAAGAAATGTTCCTCAACCACCTCTATGGCGGCATGGACGAGCCCGAGCTGAAGATCATCGACGTCTTCATCTGCAAGCTCCGCAAGAAGCTCGCGAATGCCTCCGAAGGCCGCAACTTCATCGAGACCGTGTGGGGCCGCGGCTACGTGCTGCGCGAGCCGCACGAGGTCGAAGAGCGCATTCCCGCCTGATCGGTTTACTGCGCAAGCCCCAGGGCTTGCTCCTCCCAGCCTGGACCCCGCCGCAAATGGCGGGGTTTTGTTTTTTGGGGGATGCGACCGGGGCCTTATCGTCCTTGCGCCATTGAACCGCTATCCTTCCCCCGCCGACGAATGGTCGCTGCACGATGGGGGAACGATGATCCTGCAATCACTCGCCGGCCTGCCCGCCTTCCTGGTCTATTTCTGCACCGGGCTCATCGCGATCGTGACGTACCTGTTCGTCTACACCCGCATCACGCCCTACAACGAATTCCAGCTCATCCGCGACAACGAGCCGGCCGCGGCGATCGCACTCGGCCTCAGCCTGCTGGGCTTCGTGGCGCCGCTGGTCAGCGCCATCGCGCATTCGGCCAATGTGCTGGATTGCCTGATCTGGGCGCTCGTCGCGCTGATCGTGCAGATCATCGTGCTCTTTCTGGTGAGGGTGCCCGTGCCGAATCTGCCGGCTCGGATCGCGGCCGGCGAGCTTGCGCCTGCGATCTGGCTCGGCCTGTCCTCGCTTGCCGCGGGGCTGCTCAACGCCGCCTGCATGATCTACTGACATGGCCGACAAGCCCTCCAAAAAGGAGTTCGGCAAGCGCCGGCCGGCGGCAGGACCGCCGCCTGCACGACAGCCGGTGAAGCGCTCCGGCCGTGTCGCGCTGCTGGTGATGGGAACGATCGCGGTCGGCACCACCGCCTACACGCTGATGCCGCGGCAGAATTGCGAGCCCTCTGCTACCGGGGCGATAGTCCCCGGGGCGACGGTCCCCGGGGCCGCGCCGGTGCAGGCGAGCACCGCCTGCAGCAGCAGAAGCAGCTCGTCGGGCGGCGGTGGCAGCTCGCGCTGGTCGTCGCGATCGAGTTTCTTCAGCAGCGACTCCTCGAGCCATTCCTCGTCCGGAACGTCGTCCGATTCAGGCTCCGGCGGCGTGAGCCGCGGCGGCTTCGGCTCGTTTGGCCATGGCTTCTCCGGCGGCGGCTGACCCATGCGACGCATCGTCTGCCCCGAGCGCGACGACTGGCGGCAGACGGCCGAACAATGCGGCTTCGCCTTCCACACCATCGAAGGCGAGCGCTATTGGGACGAGCGCGCCTACTACGCCTTCACGCTCGACGAGATCGAGCGTGGCATCGAGGCGCCGACCGGCGAGATCGACGCGATGTGCCTGGAGCTTGCCGGCCGCGTGATCGGCGACGAGCGCCATCTGCAGCGCCTGAAAATACCGGACGCTTTCTGGAGCTTGATCGCCGAGAGCTGGGCACGAGACGACCGCAGCCTCTATGGCCGGCTCGATCTGAAATTCGACGGCAAGGGACCGGCAAAGCTGCTCGAATACAACGCGGACACGCCGACCTCGATTTTCGAAGCCGCGGTGTTTCAATGGACCTGGCTCGAACAGGCGATCGAACGCCGCATCATCCCGTCGCGCGCCGACCAGTTCAACTCTATCCACGAACGACTGATCGAAGCGTGGAAGCAGATTGCCGCTAGCCGCCATGTCCATCTCACCGGCACCACGGGCAATGAGGAGGACGCCGGCACGCTCGCCTATCTCGAAGACACTGCGCGCCAGGCGGGACTGACGACCACGCTACTCGATGTCGAGGCGATCGGCTGGCGCGATGATACTGGCGGCTTCGTCGATCTCGACGACCGCGACATCGCGCTCGCCTTCAAGCTCTATCCCTGGGAATGGATGTTCCAGGACGCCTTCGGCGCAAAGCTCAAGGACGCACAGACATGCTGGATCGAACCGCCGTGGAAGGCGGTGCTCTCCAACAAGGGCATCCTGCCGCTGCTCTGGGAGACGTTTCCGAACCATCCCAATCTGCTGCCGGCGTTCTTCGAGGACGATCCGCGGGCAGCCGAGCTCGGCAGCTCCTATGTGCGCAAGCCGCTGCTGTCGCGCGAAGGCGCCAATGTCACGCTGGTATCTGGCGGAATGCCGCTCGACGAGCAGGCAGGCCCCTACGGCGCCGAAGGATTCGTGCGGCAGGCGCTCGCGCCGCTGCCGAATTTTTCCGGCTTCTATCCCGTGATCGGAAGCTGGCTGGTCGATCACGAACCCTGCGGCCTGTCGATCCGCGAGGACGAAAGCCCGATCACCGGCAACGGCTCGCGGTTTCTGCCGCATGCGATCTTGTGAGGTGCGATCGTCTTCCCTTCTTGTGGGAAAAGGGAAGAACGCATCTCACCGCGCCGCTGCCACCTTCAACGACGGCGGCATCAATCCGCCCATCGGGCGGCCGGAGCGCGTTGGGTTGAGCTGATAGAGACCACGACGTTCGGCGATCGGGCGGAACGCGTCGGTGATGCCGACGACGGATTCGGCGGCGCCGAGCAGCAGCGTACCGTCGGCTTCCAAAACCTTCGCCATGCGCTCGAAGATCACGGCCTTGGTGTCCTGGTCGAAATAGATCAGCACGTTGCGGCAGAAGATCACGTCGAACGTGCCGAGATGGGAGAAGTCCTGCAACAGATTGAGCTGGCGGAACTGCACCATCGCGCGGATGTCGGCATTGAGCTGCCAGACCTCGCCCGCCTGCGTGAAGTATTTCATCAGGTGCTGGATCGGCAGGCCGCGCTGCACCTCGAACTGGCTGTAGACGCCGGCCTTGGATTTCTCCAGCACCTCCTGCGACAGATCGGTGGCGACGATCTCGATGCGCCATCCGGCGAAGGCAGCGCCCATCTCCTTCACGCACATCGCGATCGAATAAGGCTCCTGTCCCGTCGACGACGCCGCCGACCAGATGCGCAGCGACTTGCGCGCCGCGCGCGCCCGATGCAGCCCCGGCAGGATCGTTTCGCGCAAATGATCGAACGGGATCTTGTCGCGGTAGAAGAAGGTCTCGTTGGTGGTCATCGCTTCGACCACGTCGCTCGCAAGCCGCCCGTCGCCGTTCCTGATCTTCAGCACGAGATCGGGAATCCCGCTAAGGCTCGCCTTGCGGGCCAGCGGCAGCAGCCGGCTCTCGACCAGATACTGCTTGTCCGGGGAGAGATCGAGGCCGGAGCGCTCTTTCAGGAATTTGCGTAGATAGTCGTAGTCAACAGGCGTCACGAACGGTCTCCCGCAAACAGGCGATTGACCCTGGCGCCGATCTGGTTGAGCGGCAGGATCGCCGCGCAGATGCCGGCATTGGCGGCTGCGCCCGGCATGCCCCAGACCACGCTGGAGGCTTCGTCCTGCGCGATCACGCTGCCGCCGGCGGCGACGATGTCCTTGCCGCCACGCATGCCATCCGAGCCCATGCCCGTCAGGATCACGGAGAGGATGGCGCCATGCCAGATGTCGATGGCGGAGGTGAACAGCGGATCGACCGCAGGCTTGCAGAAATTGACGGCGGGACCGTCATCGAGCGCGATCGCCACGTCGGCGCCGCTGCGCACGACGCGCATGTGCTTGCCGCCCGGCGCAAGGTAGATGCGGCCCGGCTTCACCGGCTCGCCATCGACCGCCTCGGCCGCCGGCTTGCGGCTCGTGCGTGCCAGATGCTCGGCGAGAATGGTGGTGAAGGTCGGCGGCATGTGCTGGGTGATCAGCACCGGGACGCGGTCGATCACGGCGCCAAGCTCGGCGACGAGCGCCATCAGCGCCTGAGGACCGCCGGTCGATGAGCCGATCAGCAGCACCTTCGGTGCCTGGGTCGAGAACGGACGCGTGGACAGCACCGAGGACGACGACGGCGCATGCACAGCCGGAGCCGGCGCGGCAGGCCGCGCGACAACCGGTCCACGTGCGGCCGGGGCCGGGCTCGCAGGCGCCAGCGGCGGGCTCGCAACCGCGGGCTTGCGGCGAAGCCGTGCGCCGAGGTGGCGGATTTTCTGGATCAGGTCGTGGTGGAAGATGTCCGCAGCCGACGCCTCGCGCGTCGATTCCGGCTTCGGAATGTAGTCGGCGGCGCCGAGCGACAGCGCCTTGAAGCTGATCTCCGCGTTACGGCGGGTCAGCGTCGAAGCCATGATGATGACGAGATCGCGCTTCTTCGCCAGGAGTTGCGGCAGCGCCGAGATGCCGTCGAGCTCGGGCATTTCGATATCGAGCACGGCAACGTCGGGGTTGATGCGTTCGATCTGGTTGACCGCCTCGAGCCCGGTGCGCAGCGAGGCCGCGACCTCCATGTCATGCTCGGCACCGACCCAGCGCGAGATCAGACCGCGAATGACGACGGAGTCGTCGACGATCATCACCCGCAACGGCCCGGCTTCCCGCGACGAGCCCGGGGTCGAATTACCTGCGAACGCAACACTCATTTACTCACCAACTCAGACTGAAACGGTCAGTTGAAAACAAACGCCGAAGGAGCCGTTCAGCCTCCGGGCGGTCGCTCAGATAAGGCCGACTTCCTGGAATTTCGCCGTCACGATGTCCTTGTCGAAGGGCTTCATGATGTACTCGTTGGCGCCGGCGTGCAGGGCGCGCGCGATATGCGCGACGTCGTTCTCGGTGGTGCAGAACACCACCTTGGGCTGGTCGCCGCCGGGCATGCGCCGGAGATGGCCGAGGAACTCGTAGCCGTCCATCACCGGCATGTTCCAGTCCAGCAGCACAGCGTCGGGCAGGCCGCGCTTGCAGGCCTCCAGCGCCTTCTCACCGTCCTCGGCTTCGAGGATCTGGAAGTCGAGACCCTCCAGGATCCGGCGCGCAACCTTACGGATGACGCTGGAATCATCAACGACGAGACAAGTTCGCATGTGAACCTCTGCTTCTCCCCGCTTTTGCGGGGACACTTCCAATTGCAGGTACGTCGGCGGATGTGCCGGCGTATCAGGCCGCCATCATCTCGGGCGCGAGCTCGAGGACGCGGTCGACGTCGAGGACGACCATGAGCTGGCCGTCGAGACGGTGGACACCGCCGGCGAGCTTGGCCATGCGGGGGTCGAGATTAACGGGGTTTTCTTCCATGCCGTCCTCGGCGAGCCGCAGCACTTCGCCGATCTGGTCGATCAGGAGGCCGTAGGATTC
>NZ_JBVVPQ010000086.1:0-8689 GCF_055811695.1 Bradyrhizobium sp. MI1.3
ATGCTGGAGCTGATCGAGGTCCAGACGGGAAGCTATCTCGGGGAAGACGACATCATCCGGATTGAAGACGACTATCAAAGGTCGTAACCAGCACACTCCGAATCACGCGACCCGGGCCAAAAGGATGGTCTCTTTCAGAGGCTTAAGGCCCGGGAAACGTGTAACTTTTTGAATCAAATCGTGTCCGGACCGCTAGCTCCGCATTCGCCACAAATGTGGCGTCCGTGCTAGAAGCGCCCTGGGGATTTGCGTTGAATCGGGGTTTGCTCAAATGAGTTCCACAGGATCTGCACCGGCAAAGGCCGGCTTGCGCGTCGGCGTCATTGGTGCCGGCGTGATGGGCAGCAACCACGCGCGCGTGCTCGCGGGTCTTCCCGGCGTCAGCCTCGTCGGCGTCGTCGATCCTTCGCCGGCACATCGCACGCGGGCGATGGAGCTTGCCAATTGCGCGAGCTTCGAGACGCTCGACCAGCTGCTGGCCGAAGGCGTCGATGCCGTCACCATCGCGGCGCCGACCCATCTGCATCACGAGGTCTCGCTCGCCTGCATCGCCAAGAACATCCACGTGCTGGTCGAGAAGCCGATTGCGTCCACGGTCGCGGAAGGCCGCGAGATCGTCACTGCTGCGCAAATGGCCGGCGTGACGCTGATGGTCGGGCATGTCGAGCGCTTCAATCCGGCTGTGGCCGCCGTCAAGCAGGCGATCGCCGGCGAGGATATTCTGTCGATCGCGATCACGCGCGTCGGCCCGTTCCCGCCGCGCATGTCCAATGTCGGCGTCGTCATCGATCTCGCCGTGCACGACATCGATCTGATCCGCTGGTTCACCGAATCCGACATCGTCGAGGTGCAGCCGCAATTGTCGAGCGCGGTCGCCGAGCGCGAGGACATCGCGCTCTTGCAGTTCCGCACTGCCAACGGCGTGCTCGCGCACATCAATACCAACTGGCTGACGCCGTTCAAGGCACGCAGCGTCACGGTCGCGACCCGCGGCAAATACGTGATGGGCGATCTCCTGACGCGCCAGGTCACCGAATGCTTCGGCTTCAAGCCTGACGGCAGCTATTCGATGCGGCATCTGCCGGTCGGCCATGACGAGCCGCTCCGCGCCGAGCTGATCGCGTTCCTCAAGGCCGTGCGCAACGGCGAGACGCCGGCGGTCACCGGCGACGAAGGTGTCGCCAGCCTCGAGATCGCGACGCAGTGCCTGGAAACGCCGTCCCGCCCCGCGGCCACGTCTGCCCGCAAGGGTCCGCGCCGCGTTGCCGGCTGAACTCTTCCATGTCGACCAGCCAAGAAGGCGCCATGAACCAGCATCTGCGTTCCGAACCCATTCCCTTTATCGACGTCGCCTCGCAGCGCCGCCGGCTCGGCGATTCGCTCGATGCCGCCGTGACGCGCGTTCTCGATCATTGTCAGTTCGTCAACGGCCCTGAAGTCGCCGAACTCGAGAAGCAGCTTGCGGCCTATTGCGGCGCCAAGCACGTCATCGGCTGCGCCAGCGGCACCGATGCGATCCTGATGGTGATGATGGCGAAGAATGTCGGGCCGGGCGACGCCGTGTTGTGTCCGTCCTTCACCTTCATTGCGACGGCTTCGCCGGTGGCGCGGACCGGCGCGACGCCGGTTTATGTCGACGTCGACGAAGCGACTTTCAACATGAGCCCGGAATCGCTCAAGCGCGGCATCGCGACCGCCCGCAAGGCTGGCCTCAAGCCGGTCGCGATCATTCCGGTCGACCTCTTCGGCCAGCCCGCCGATCACGACGCCATCGCCGAGATCGCCGAGGCCGAAGGCCTGTTCGTGCTCGACGACGCCGCGCAAGGTTTTGGCGCGAGCTACAAGGGCCGCAAGCTCGGCACCTTTGGGCTCGCCACCGCGACCAGCTTTTTCCCCGCAAAGCCGCTCGGCTGCTTCGGTGACGGCGGGGCGATCTTCACCGATGACGACGAGCTCGCGGCGACGCTGCGCAGCATCCGCGTGCACGGGCAGGGCGTCGACAAATACGACAACGTCCGCCTCGGTCTGACCGGCCGGCTCGACACTATGCAGGCCGCGATCCTGATCGAGAAGCTGAAGATCTTCGACGACGAGATCGCCGCGCGCAACAAGGTCGCCGAGCGCTACGCGCGCGGTCTCTCCAACGTCGTCACCGTGCCGCGTCTGGCGCCCGGCAACAGTTCGGTCTGGGCGCAGTACACCATCCGCCTTCCTGAGGGCACCGACCGCGACGGCTTTGCCGCAGCGCTGAAGGCCCAGGGCGTGCCGACCGCGATCTATTACGGCAAGTCGATGCATCAGCAGACGGCCTACAAGCAGCACCCGGTCGCCGAGGGCGGCCTGCCGGGCTGCGAGAGCCTGTCGCAGGACGTCATCAGCCTGCCGATGCATGCCTATCTGACCGAAGCCGATCAGGAGCGAATCATCGCCGCCGTGCGCGGCGCGCTTTCAACCTGATTTCGCCGTTTTGCTGCGCTGCTGCTTCACCTCTCCCGCTTGCGGGAGAGGTCGTCGTGCGTAGCGCGGCGGGTGAGGGTTCTCTCCTCTGGGAGATCGCTTGTGGAAACACCCTCTCCCCAACCCTCCCCCGCAAGCGGGGGAGGGAGCGCACCTGCGCCGCAGCTTGCACCTAGACCTAATCTCGCCATGCTCTAAAACAGACGCATGCTCGGACGTATCTTCACGGTTGGTGGTTACACGCTGCTCTCGCGGCTGACGGGATTTGCCCGCGATATCATGCTTGCGGCGATTCTCGGCGCCGGCCCCGTGGCCGACGCCTTTTTCGTGGCTCTGCGGCTGCCCAACCATTTCCGTGCGATCTTTGCCGAGGGCGCCTTCAACGCGGCCTGGGTGCCGGCCTACGCGCACGTGCACGGCGAGCGCGGGGAGGGGGCGGCAAGATTGTTCGCCGACCGCATCTTCACGCTGCTGCTGGCCTCCCAGGTGGTGCTGCTGATCGTCGCTTGGCTGTTCATGCCGCAAGCCATGAGCATTTTGGCGCCCGGCTTTTCCGAGGACGCCGAACAGCGCAAGCTCGCGATCGAACTGACCCGGATCACCTTTCCCTACCTGCTGCTGATCACGCTGGTGACGCTCTATGGCGGCATGCTCAACGTGATGCAGCGCTTTGCGAGCGCCGCAGCCGCGTCGATCTTCCTCAACATCTCGATGATGATGACGCTGGCGCTCGCCGCCTGGTTTCCTAGTGCGGGCCACGCCGCCGCCTGGGGCGTCCTGATCTCGGGTTTTTTGCAGTATTTCCTGCTCGCCGGTGATCTCGCCCGCCATGGCGGCCTGCCGCGCTTTGCGCCGCTCAAGCTCGACGAAGACGTTCGCGCATTCTTTAGGGCACTCGGGCCTGCGACGCTGGGCTCGATGGGCACGCAGCTCGCGCTCTTTGCAGACACCATCATCGCGACTTTCCTGCCCGCCGGCGCGTTGTCGGCGCTCTATTACGCCGACCGCCTCAATCAGCTCCCGATCGGCGTGATCGGCATTGCCATCGGCACGGTGCTGCTGCCGGAGATGTCGCGGCGGATCACGGCCAATGACCATGACGGCGCGATGAAGGCGCAGCGCCGTGCGTTCGATTTCACGCTGCTGTTCTCGGTGCCGTTCGTCGCCGCCTTCCTTACCGTGCCCGACGCGATCATGCGCGCGCTGTTCGCCCGCGGTGCGTTCTCGAAAGCCGATGCCGCCGCCGCCGGCGCCACGCTCGCGGCCTATGCCATCGGCCTCATCCCGTTCGTGCTGATCCGCAGCGCGGTCGCGACCTTCTATGCGCGCAAGGATACGGCGACGCCGGTTCGCGCCTCCCTGACCGGCATCGCGGTCAACGTCGCCCTCAAGGTCGCCTTGATGGGGTCGCTGGCCCAGATCGGCCTGGCGCTGGCAACCGCCGTCGGCGTCTGGACCAACCTGCTGCTGGTGCTGTTCTTCGCGATGCGGCGAGGCTTTCTCGTGCCGGACCGCGCCTGGCTGTTGTCGCTCGCCAAATTCCTGCTGACTGGGATCATCCTGGCCGCCGCCTTCTGGCTCATCGCGCGCTTCGGCGGTCCTTCGTTGGGCTCGATGCTCTTCCGGGACGAATTGACGCTGCTTCTGCTGGCCGTCGGGGGCACGATCGTCTATGCGCTCGCCATCCTTGCCCTGTTCGGCCGCCGCTGGCTGGTCTCGCTGGTGCGGGGCTAGGTTTTTCATATTTTCAACGCATTGACGGCTCGCCCTTGTCGGCACGGACCAGTCTCGATCGTCCTTGGATGGACACATCTCGGAAATGCGGCGGATGGACCCTGCACAATTGACGTGATGCCGTCACCTCGAGCCGGCAAAAATCAAACCAGGAGCACTGTTTATGAGGATCACCGTCGAAACCAACGTAGCAGCCCCAATCGATCAGGTCTGGCGCGCTTATACGACGCCGGCCGACATCATGAAGTGGAACGCCGCGTCCGACGATTGGCATACGACCAAGGCGACCGTCGATCTGCGAGAAGGGGGTGTCTTCTCATCTCGCATGGAGGCCAAGGACGGCAGCATGGGTTTTGACTTCGCCGGTACCTACACGAAAATCATCGAGCACAAGCGGATCGAATACGCGTTCGGCGAGCGAAAAGCCGAAGTCGAGTTTGTGCCCGGCCCGAAGGGCGTTCTCGTCCGCGTGGTCTTCGATGGCGAATCGACGCACTCGGTCGAGCAGCAGCAAGGTGGTTGGCAGGCAATCCTCGACAACTTCGCACGATACGTGGAAGCGAAGTAGACGAAGTACTGAGGGCGTGTGTAGGGGCAAGAAAGCGCTTGAGTAAGGGGTTCGCTTCCAGGCTGCAACCGACCTCTACACATCTCTTGATTTTGCGCGATTGCTGTGGTAATCGCAGCGCATGATCAAATCAGTGCGCAAACTCAACCGCAACCACATGACCCGCTTCGGCTGGGCCGTGGAAGGAGTCGCGCGCTAGGAATTCGACGACGACATCTTTCCACCAGGCCCCGCCGGCATCGGACGGGGCCTTTTTGTTTGGCCACGCTCCCTGCCGGCACAACAGCAGGAGCATGCGATGCCACCCCAACAGACGAACATCACATCCGAGACCGAGAGGCTCCCTCTCGAACTTGCCTCGACGTGGAGCATCCTAGGCTTGCTCGCGCAATACTGGCGTGCGCTCCAGGACTGGCGCTGGCGGCAGGGTCCACACATCGCCTTGCAGGACCTGAGTGACTGGGAGCTGATGGATATCGGCCTAACGCGTGGCGAGATTGACTACATCTCGCCGGAACGGGCTATCGATAGGCTGAGGGATCACGCCAGAGATCTATGGAGCCGCGGGGGGATGTAACTGATGAGCCATCCGAAGCGGAGATGCGCTTTGTGAGCAAGCAGCAGTCGGCACGGCTGCTTGTTCTCAGACGTGCACTGCGGGCGGGTTCGGCAACTATCATGCCATCAAGCGGACCGATCCTCACAGCGAAATGACCGAGCTGCGGCGCTCCCGTTCCATCCTGCTCTGACAGGTGAGAGCTGGACGGTTTTCGCATGGCTAAACCCGTTTGCCTTGCCAGTTTTTCCACGGCAATATGCCGGCAAAACAACCATGAGAAACGGGACGAGAAAATGGCGGCTCCCATCAAGTTCGGCGTTGGCCAAAGTGTGTTGCGCAAGGAGGATGACGCGCTTATCCGCGGCAAGGGCCGCTATACCGACGATTATGCGCCGCAGGCCGCTTTGCGCTGCCTGATGCTGCGCTCGCCGCATGCACATGCCAAATACACCATCGATGCGAGCCGCGCCCGCGGCTTGCCCGGCGTTGCGCTGATCCTGACCGCGGCCGACGTCGCCGATCTCGGTGACCTGCCGTGCCTGTTCAATCTCGAGACCGACCCGTTCAAGGGCCCGCCTTACCCGATCCTCGCCAAGGACGAGGTTCGCCATGTCGGCGATTCCATCGCCTTCGTCGTGGCTGAGACCATCGACCAGGCCCGCGACGCGATCGAGGCGATCGAGGTCAAATGGAGCCCGCTGCCGGCGGTGACCGGGGTCGTCAACGCCGTGAAGAAGGGCGCAGCCTTGGTCTGGCCGGACAAGCCCGGCAACGTGCTGTTCGACGTCTCGATCGGTGACAAGAAAGCGACCGAAGCTGCCTTTGCCAAAGCGCATGCGGTGGCCGAGATCTCGATCGTCAATCCGCGCGTCGTGGCGAACTTCATGGAGACGCGCGCGGCGGTGTGCGAATACGACGCCAAGCGCGACCATCTGACGCTGACGGTCGGCAGCCAGGGCAGCCATCGGCTGCGCGATATCCTCTGCCAGAACGTGCTCAACATCCCGACCGACAAGATGCGGGTGATCTGCCCCGACGTCGGCGGCGGCTTCGGCACGAAGCTGTTTCCCTATCGGGAATACGCCCTGTTGGCAGTCGCCGCGCGAAAGCTGAAGAAGGCGGTGAAATGGGCGGCCGACCGCACCGAGCATTTCATGGGCGACGCGCAGGGCCGCGACAACGTCACCACCGCGAAGATGGCGCTGACCGAGGACGGCAAGTTCCTCGCGATGGATTGCGACCTGATGGGCGACATGGGCGCGTATCTGTCGACCTTCGGGCCCTATATCCCGCATGGCGGCGCCGGCATGCTGCCGGGCCTCTACGACATCCAGGCGTTCCACTGCCGTGTGCGCACCATCTTCACCAACAGCGTGCCGGTCGATGCCTATCGCGGCGCCGGGCGGCCCGAGGCTGCTTACGTCATCGAACGTCTGGTGGACGCCTGCGCGCGAAAACTCGACATGACGGTGGATGCCATCCGTCGCAAGAATTTCATCCAGCCGAAGGCGCTGCCCTACAAGACCGCGACCGGCAAGGTCTACGATTCCGGCGACTTCGCCGCGCATCTGAAGCGCGCGATGGAGATCGCCGAGTGGAAGGAGTTTGGCAAGCGCGCCAAGGCGGCCAAGAAGAACGGCCTGATCCGCGGCATCGGACTTGCGAGCTATGTCGAGGTCTGCGGCACCATGGGCGAGGAGACCGCCAATGTGCGGATGGACCCCAATGGCGATATCACTGTCCTGATCGGCACCCAGTCGAGCGGGCAGGGCCATCAGACCGCCTATGCGCAGATCGTTGCCGAGCAGTTCGGCGTGGCGCCCGAGCGCGTGCACGTCCACCAGGGCGACACCGACATGATCGCCACCGGCCTCGGGACCGGCGGCTCGGCTTCGATCCCGTCAGGCGGTGTCAGCGTCGAGCGCGCGACCCGCGAGCTCGGTGCGCGGCTCAAGGAGATCGCAGCACAGGCGCTGGAAGCCAGCGCCGGCGACCTCGAGATCACCGACGGCGTGGTGCGCATCGCCGGCACCGACCGGTCGATCTCGTTCGCCGATCTCGCCAAGCGTCCCGGCGTCGATCCGTCGAAGCTCAATGCGAGCGCGACCTTTGCCAGCGCCGACGGCACCTATCCGAACGGCACCCATGTCGCGGAGGTCGAGATCGATCCGGCCACCGGCATCATCAAAATCGTCAACTACGTGATCGTCGACGATTTCGGCATGACGCTCAATCCGCTGCTGCTGGCCGGCCAGGTCCATGGCGGCGCGATGCAGGGCATCGGCCAGGCGTTGATGGAGCAGGTGGTCTATGGCACCGGCGACGGCCAGCTCGTCACCGCAACCTTCATGGACTACGCGCTGCCGCGCGCGGCGGACGGGCCGGACTTCGTGTTCGAGACTGCCAACGTTCCCTGCAAGACTAATCCGCTGGGGGTGAAGGGGGCGGGCGAGGCCGGCGCGATCGGGTCCTGCCCGGCCGTCGTCAACGCCATCGTCGACGGGCTCTGGCGCGAGTACAAGATCGACCACATCGACATGCCGGCGACCCCGGAGCGGGTGTGGATCGCCGTCAACGAGCACCATCGCCGTCACAGCCTGTGACAATTTTTCACGGAATGAAATCTGCCAAGCGGTGTTGGCCCCATTGAGGGGTCAGCACGATCGTGCAGCACGGCGATCCTGCATCAAGGCAATTCTGCATCAAGGAAAGGGACTTTGCGAATGAAGCGAATGTTGGTTGTTGGGGGCGCGCTCCTGCTCGGCATGGGCGCGGTTTGGGCACAACAGGACTCCGTCAAGGAGGTCCAGACCCTGATGAAGGGCAACGGCAAGAACGCCGGCGCAGTGGCGGCCATGGTCAAGGGCGAAAAGCCCTATGACCAGGCCACGGTGGACAGCGCGCTGGCGCAGTTCGAGGACACCGCCAAGAAGTTGCCGAATCTGTTTCCCGCGAGCGCAAAGGGCATGAAGCCCGAGGGCGACTACAGCGCCTCGCCGAAGATCTGGGAGGACAAGACCGGGTTCGACGCCAAGGTCGCGAGCTTCGCCAAGATCGTCGCCGAGGCCAAGGGCAAGATCAAGGATATCGACTCGCTCAAGGCGAACTTTCCCGCGGTCGGTAAGGAATGCGGCGGCTGCCACGAAACGTTTCGCGTGAAGAACGGTTGAGGCAAGAAAAAGATTCGTAGCCCGGATGGAGCGCAGCGCAATGCGGAAATCCATCCGCGCTGACAGACTGCCCCGGATTGCGCTGCGCTCCATCCGGGCTACTGGGAATCAAGAAGGGCGGCCGGGGCAAACAGGCGCCCGGTTTTTTTGGTGGGGGGTGGGCGCGGGGGAATATTTAAAGCACGCCAGAACGATAACGGC
>NZ_JBVVPQ010000086.1:8699-26483 GCF_055811695.1 Bradyrhizobium sp. MI1.3
CGCCCCCCCCCCCCCCCTCCCCACCCCCCCCCCGCCCCCCCGCCCCCCCCGGGCGCCCCCCCCCCCCCCCCCCCGCTACTGGGAATCAAGAAGGGCGGCCTGCGAAAGCAGCCGCCCTTTTTATTGCGTCGCGTGTCGCCGCTGGAAATTCTATCCGCAAGGCCTGACGGATCGCTGCCGGAGCAGCTATGTTTGCTCCAGCGCCGCGGCATTGGCGTGAGCTTTTGACGCCGAAGCATCCCGCCCCTGACTCATGCATGACATCAGGAGTTCCAATCCGCGGCGAGCACCTCAATCAGCAACAGCGAGACAAGCCATGGTCAAACCGTTCCCGTCGAAGACGCACATCGGCAACCATATGCTGCATCCGGAAACGCTGATGCTGACCTATGGCTATGATCCGCAATTGTCGGAAGGCGCGGTCAAGCCGCCGGTGTTCCTGACCTCGACCTTTGTGTTCAAGACGGCCGAGGACGGCCAGGACTTCTTCGATTTCGTCTCCGGTCGGCGCGAGCCGCCGGAAGGGATGGGCGCGGGCCTAGTCTATTCGCGCTTCAATCACCCCAACAGCGAAATCGTCGAGGACAGGCTCGCGATCTACGAGCGCACCGAGAGCTGTGCGCTGTTCTCGTCCGGCATGGCGGCGATCGCGACCACGATTCTGGCGTTCGTCCGCCCCGGCGATGTCATTCTGCACTCCCAGCCGCTCTACGGCGGGACGGAAACCCTGCTGACGAATACGCTTGCGCGTCTGTCGATCGGCGCCGTCGGTTTTGCCGATGGCGTCGACGAAGCCGTGGTCAGTCAGGCCGCGGAGGAGGCCATGCGCAAGGGCCGCGTCTCGATGATTCTGATCGAAACTCCGGCCAACCCGACCAACGGGCTGGTCGACATCGCGATGATGCGGCGTGTCGCCGAGACCATCGGAAAGGCGCAAGGACACGTTCCGATCATTGCCTGCGACAATACGCTGCTCGGACCGGTGTTTCAGCGGCCGATCGAGCACGGCGCCGATATTTCGCTGTACTCGCTCACGAAATATGTCGGCGGTCATTCAGATCTGATCGCGGGCGCCGCGCTCGGCGCGAAGGCGGTGGTGAAGGGCATCAAGGCGCTGCGGGGCGCCATCGGCACCCAGCTCGATCCGCATTCCTGCTGGATGATCAACCGGTCGCTCGAGACGCTGAGCCTGCGCATGGAAAAGGCCGACGCGAATGCGCGCCTCGTGGCGGACTATCTGCGCGATCATCCCAAAGTGGCCAAGGTGCACTATCTCGGTCATCACGACGCGGCGTCGCCGGACGGACTTGTGTTTGCGCGGCAATGCACAGGGGCGGGATCCACGTTCTCGTTCGACATCGTCGGCGGCAAGGCCGCGGCCATGAAATTCCTCAACGCGCTGCAGATTCTCAAGCTGGCGGTGAGCCTTGGTGGAACGGAGTCGCTTGCGAGCCTGCCTGCCACCATGACCCATTCCGGCGTTCCCGCCGACATCCGCCGCAAGATCGGCGTGCTCGATTCCACGATCCGGCTGTCGATCGGCATCGAACACCCGTCGGATTTGATCGCCGACCTCGCGCAGGCGCTGAACGCGGCCGAACCTGACGTGTGACGCCTGCGCCGGCGCTACGGGAATCGAAAAGGGCGACTGCGATGGCAGCCGCCCTTTTCTGTGCAAAAGTTTACTTCGTCACCTGACCGCGGATCTCGCCGCCCGGATTGGCCGCGGTGTGGATGTTGACGTAGAGCTTGCCGCCGAGCAGATCGGCGGCCTGCGCGTCGGTCAGTGTCGCCGAGCCCTCGGCCGGGCTGGTGGCAGCGCCTGGGATCGGGATCGCGACGCCGGCGTTCTTGCCGGGCTCGGCAGGTCCGTGGAAATGCGCCGCGGTGGCGGGGCCAGACAGGCCGGAATAGGTGACCTTCCAGGACAGCTTCTTGCTGGCGGCGTCGTAATCCAGATCGGCCGTTCCGGTGCCGCTGCTGGTCGTTGCGGGGACTTCGGACTTGGCGTCGAGCGTTGCTTTCAGCTTTTCCGCGCTGGCCGAACCCGCAAAAGCAACGGCGCCAAGCACTGACATGGCGATGACGATCTTGTTCATGGTTTTTCTCCCTGCTGAACCCGTTTGGGCTGCCAAACTTCCAACAGCCGGCATTTCAGTTTATTCCCGTTTCTGGCGGCGGGGGGCTAAATTCTTCGTGGCTGGAGCGGCGAAGACATCGATCATAAGCTTCGCCGCGACCAGGAAAGGACCGTATGTTGCGACGAACAATCTCGGTGGCGCTGCTTGCCGCACTCGCTGCAGCGGGCGTCTATTGGTGGCTCAGCGCGCCGGTGGTGGCGGCCGCCGGCACCGCGCCTGCCCGCGTCCCTGATCTTGCCAATGGCGAGGTGATGTTCAACGCCGGCGGCTGCGCCTCATGCCATGCCGTCCCCGACCAGCCGGATCGAACCAGGCTCGGTGGCGGCGTCGCGATCAAGTCGCCGTTCGGAACGTTCTACGCGCCGAATATCTCGTCCGATCCGATGGACGGCATCGGCAAATGGAGCGAGGCCGAATTCGTCAACGCGGTGATGCACGGGGTCGCGCCGGACGGGCGGCATTATTTTCCGGCCTTTCCCTACACGTCCTATCAGCACGCCAGGCGCGAGGACGTGCTCGATCTCTTTGCCTATCTGAAAACGCTGCCGGCCGTGGCAGGCAGGGTGCGCGACCACGACGTGCGCTTTCCGTTCAATATCCGGCGCAACGTCGGCATCTGGAAATTCTTATTTCTGGACGGCAAGCCCTTCGTCGCCGACAGCGCGAAGTCGCCGCAGTGGAATCGCGGCGCCTATCTCGTCAACAGTTTTGGCCATTGCGCGGAATGCCACAGCCCGCGCAACGCGCTTGGCGGCATCATCGCCGGACAACGCTTCGCCGGCGGTCCCAATCCGGAAGGCGAGGGATGGGTCCCCAACATCACCCAGAAGGGCATTGGCGAGTGGAGCGCGAAGGATATTGCCTATTTCCTGAAGACCGGCGAATTGCCCGACGGCGACAGCGTCGGCGGCGCGATGACGCGGGTGATCAAGAACACCTCGCAATTGCCGGACGACGATCTCGCGGCGATGGCGGATTATCTCAAATCGCTGCCGCCGGTGGACGGTCCGCCGCGTCCCAAGCGCAAGGAGGGCGGCGCCTGATCAGGCCCGCCCTTTTCCGGACGGTCAACTCGCGCCAAAGGCCTTGAAGGTGATGATGGTGAGGGTGTCCTGGATGCCGGGCAACACCTGCACCTTCTCGTTGACGAAGTGGCCGATATCGGTGTCGTTGTCGACGTAGAACTTCACCAGCAGGTCGTATTGACCGGCCGTGGAATAGATCTCGGAGGCGATCTCGGCTTCGGCAAGCGCATTGGCGACCACATAGGATTGGCCGAGCTTGCATTTGATCTGGACGAAAAAGGGAACCATCGCGGTCACTCCGAAAGCATATCTGACGGCTAATAGGCCAAACCCCGCCGGATTTAGCAAGCGAACTTGCTGGGCTGCGGGAGGCGCGCTAGGACGGTCCATGGCTTCGAAAACGCGGAATATCGCCCCATGACGACGCCCGTCGCACTGACCATTGCCGGCTCCGATTCGAGCGGCGGCGCCGGCATCCAGGCCGACCTGAAGACCTTTGCCGCGCTCGGCGTTTTTGGCGCCTCCGCCATCACGGCGCTGACGGCGCAGAACACCCGCGGCGTCACCGGCATTCATGCGGTGCCCGCCGAATTCGTCACCGCACAGATCGACGCGGTGTTTTCCGATCTCGAGGTCTGCGCGGTCAAAATCGGCATGGTGGCGCAAGCCGCCAGCATCGATGCGATTGCGGCCGCGCTGTCGCGCTGGGCGCCCCGGCATATCGTGCTCGATCCCGTGATGGTGGCGACATCGGGTGATCGCCTGCTCGCCTCCGATGCCGTCGACGCCCTGCGCATCAAACTGATGCCGCTGGCCTCGGTGATCACACCCAATCTGCCCGAGGCCGCGGCTCTGCTCGACGAACCGGTTGCGGCCAGCGAGGCCGAGATCGAGAGCCAGGGGCGCCGTTTGCTGGCACTGGGCTGTCGTGCAGTCCTGATCAAGGGCGGGCACGGCGAGGGCGCCGAGAGCATCGACTATCTCGTCGATGCCAGCACCACGATCGCGCTCGCCGCGCCGCGCGTTGCCACTCGCAACACCCATGGCACCGGCTGCTCGCTGTCCTCGGCGGTCGCCGCCGGGCTCGCCAGGGGCGAGGATCTCGAGCACGCCGTGCGCAACGCCAAGACCTGGATCAGCGCGGCGATCGCGGCCGCCGACCGCTTCAGCGTCGGCCACGGCCACGGCCCGATCCATCATTTCCACAAATTTTACTGACGCCGCTCGCGAGCGCGCCGCAGTTCCGGGTTCTTGCGGAGGGCGCTGAGGCGCCATGTCGCCTGATTGTCGCATGCGACTGATATTCGCGGGGTGGGCGAGGCAAGCGCGATTCGTATCCGAAGGTGCCTCAAAGGTTCAATTGGTCATCCCCCTGTCACGGGACATTGTTACAGGCTGGCGCATGGGAAGTTACGATGTGAGTGACGAGAGCCCGGAGCGGCGCTTTCGCACGTTGTTCATCTCCGACGTTCATCTCGGAGCCCGCGGTTCTCAAGCCGACCTTCTGCTCGACTTCCTGCGTTTCCATGATGCCGACACGATCTATCTCGTCGGCGACATCGTCGACGGCTGGGCGCTGAAATCGAGCTGGCATTGGCCGCAATCGCATAACGACCTGGTCCAGAAGCTTTTGCGCAAGGCGCGCAAGGGCGCCAAGGTGATCTACATCCCCGGCAATCACGACGAGTTCCTGCGCAACTATTACGGCACGCATTTCGGCGGCATCGACGTGGTCGAGAACACCGTCCACACCGGTGCGGACGGCAAGCGCTATCTCGTCATCCACGGCGACATCTTCGACCTCGTGGTGCAGAACGCACGCTGGCTCGCCCATCTCGGCGACAAGGCCTACGACTTCGCGATCCAGCTCAATCGCTTTGTCAACTTCTTCCGGCGCATGTTCAAGGTGCCCTATTGGTCGCTGTCGCAATGGGCGAAGCAGAAAGTCAAGAACGCCGTCAACTATATCGGCGCGTTCGAGCAGGCGCTCGCCGCCGAGGCGCGGCGCCACGATGCCGACGGCGTGATCTGCGGCCACATCCATTACGCGGTGATCCGCGACGAGGGCGGTATCCGCTACATGAACTGCGGTGACTGGGTCGAGAGCTGCACGGCGCTGGTCGAGCACGACGACGGCCATTTCGAGATCATCACCTGGGCGGACCAGGCCGAGAAGCCGGCACAGGTCCCGCAGGTTGCAGCCAGAGCTGCATGACAAGGGCAGCCTGATGCGCATCCTGGTCGCGACCGACGCCTGGCACCCGCAAGTCAACGGTGTGGTTCGGACGCTGACCAAGCTTGCCGACGCCGCCAAAAGTCTCGACGTCGAATTCTCGTTCCTGACGCCGCAATCGTTCCGCACCTTTGCGATGCCGAGCTATCGTGACGTGCGGCTGGCCATGCCGCGCCCGGGCAGAATCGCGAAGCTGATCGAAGAGGCGCATCCGGACAGCATCCACATCGCGACCGAGGGGCCGATCGGCCTGATGGTCCGCCGCTATTGCCGCCAGCGCAAGCTACCCTTCACGACCAGCTTCCACACCCGCTTTCCCGAATATGTCCGCGCCCGCGTGCCGGTGCCGGGCTCGCTGATCTGGCGGGCGCTGCGCCGATTCCACAGCCCCAGCCGCGCCGTGATGGCGGCAACGCCGGCGCTTGCCTGCGAGCTGACCGAGCGCGGCTTCGACAACGTCGTGCTGTGGCCGCGCGGCGTCGACACCCATTTGTTCCATCCCCGCGCGATTGATCTGTGCCTGCCGGCACCGGTGTTCCTCTCGGTCGGCAGGGTGGCGGTGGAGAAGAATCTCGAGGCGTTCCTCGATCTCGACCTGCCCGGCACCAAGGTAATCGTCGGCGATGGTCCGGCGCGTGTCGCGCTGGAAGAGGCCTATCCGGACGCGATCTTTCTCGGCGAAAAGCACGGCGAGGAGCTGGCGGACATCTACGCGGCCGCCGATGTCTTCGTGTTTCCGAGCAAGACCGACACGTTCGGCCTGGTCCTGCTCGAAGCGCTGGCGAGCGGCCTGCCGGTTGCGGCGTTTCCGGTGAAGGGGCCCCGCGACGTGATCGGCGATGCGCCGGTCGGCGCGCTCGATCACGATCTGCGCAGCGCCTGCTTTGCCGCGCTGGACATCTCCCGGCAGGACTGCGTCGAATTCGCCGCCAACTACACCTGGGAGGCCTCGGCCCGGGCTTTTATCGACAGCATTTTGGCGGTCGGCGCGGTGCTGCCGGGCCGGAACGGGGCAGAACCGGCGCGATTCGTCGCCTGAGGCCCCAGAATGCTCGCGCGGAGATGCCTTGCCCGCGCCTCATCCGCCGCGATAACATCGGGCATGACAGAACAGCTCCTCCCGATCGGCCCTGCCGATATCGATGCCGCAGCCCGCGTGATCGCACCCTTCGCCGTCCGCACCCCGCTGTTGTCCTTTCCCGTGCTCAACGAACGCGTCGGCGCAAAGGTCTATCTCAAGCCGGAGATGCTCCAGCGCACCGGCTCGTTCAAGTTCCGCGGTGCCTTCAACAAGGTCGCCTCGATCCCGCAGGACAAGCGCGCCGGCGGCGTGGTCGCGTTCTCCTCTGGAAACCATGCCCAGGGCGTGGCGGCGGCGGCCAAGATCCTCGACATGCAGGCGACCATCGTGATGCCCGCGGATGCGCCGTTGTCGAAGCGCGAGCGCACCAAATCCTACGGTGCCGAGGTCGTGCTGTACGAGCGCGACCGCGACGACCGCGAGGCGATCTCGCGCGGCATCGCCGAGAAGCGCGGTGCGACGCTGGTCAGGCCCTATGACGATCCCTTCGTGATCGCCGGCCAAGGCACCGCCGGCCGCGAGATTGCCGAGGACATGGCGGCGCTCGGCCTCGCGCCTGACATCGTGGTGGCGCCGGCCTCCGGCGGCGGCCTCATCGCGGGCGTCGCGACGGCCGTGAAGGCGCGCTATCCGCTGGCGCAAATCGTCGTCGCCGAACCCGAGGCTTTCGACGATCACGGCCTGTCCCTGACCGCAGGTCATCGCGAGCCGCACGGGCCGGCAGGCCGCACCATCTGCGATGCGCTGATGGCCCTGATCCCCGGCGAGATGACGTTCGCGATCAACAGCAAGCTGCTCGCGCGCGGCGTGACCGCGTCGGACAAGGAAGTCGGCGCGGCCGTCGCGTTTGCCTATCGCGAGCTGAAGCTCGTGGTCGAACCGGGCGGAGCGGTCGGCCTGGCCGCGCTGCTTGCGGGG
This sequence comes from Bradyrhizobium sp. MI1.3, assembly GCF_055811695.1. NCBI lineage: Bacteria > Pseudomonadati > Pseudomonadota > Alphaproteobacteria > Hyphomicrobiales > Nitrobacteraceae > Bradyrhizobium > Bradyrhizobium sp. MI1.3. Next base: position 16,098 of record NZ_JBVVPQ010000086.1, read on the forward strand.
CGACTTGATGTTGCCGGCAAGAATGTCGTCATCGTGCTCTCTGGCGGCAATGTCGACGCTGATTTGTTTGCGGAGCTGGTGGCCTGATACTCTAAATCTTCTGACATGAAGAAGGGCAGAGCGTCACCGCTCTGCCCTTTGTCGTGTGTGGCCGACCGCGATCAGTGCATGAAGCCGCGGTGGTTGTTGCCGCCGTTGCCACCCTGGCTCTGGTTCATCGACTGCCGAAAGTTGTTGCCGCCATTGTTGACCATGCGATTGGTCTCGTTGAACTGCGGGTGGTTGTTGTTCTGCACCTGCACCTTGTTCACGGGGTTGTCGCTGATCTTGGCGCCGTTGTTGATGCGGATCGGGTTGTTCTGCGTCTGAACGTTGACGGGCTTCGTGTCGATGGTCGTGCCGCCCTTGCCGACATTCACCGGCATGCTCACGATCTTGCCTGGATTGCCACTGATTGTGCCGTTGCCAGTACCGTTCGGCGTCTTGTTGGTCGCAGGCAGCGTCACGATCTTGCCGATGCCGCCATTGTTGTTGGTGGTGTTGGTCGGCGCGGGCAGGGTCACGATCTTGCCCGGGGTCTGCGACGGCGTGCCGTTCGGCTGGTTGTTGCCCGCCGGCAGGTTGACGATCTGGCCGCCATTGCCGAGCTTGCCGATGCCATTGTTGTCGCCCGACTTCTGCACGATCGGCAAATTGCCGTTCGCTTGCGCACCGCCATTACCCTGCTGCAGCGGCATGTATTTGGGCTGGCCGAGATTGCCAATCTTGAAGGTCGGGGCGATATTCTGCGGCGCCAGGAACTTGGTCGCCTGCATCAGGGGTATCTGCTTCGGCTGCATCTGGAGCTTCAGCGCGACCTGCGCATAGGGCGTGTTGCCGTAGCTGTCATAGAAGTTCTTGTAGCCGAGCGGCGAGTTCGCGAGCACCGCCTTGTGCCAGGCCTGCGTGAGCAGCAGGTTGTTGAGCAGCCAGCGGACGTGGTCGCACAGCGGGTCGTGCGGATACATCGTGATGAACTCCTGATAGTACTCGGGCCGAGCTTCCGACACGACGTAGTCATAGGCCTGGCGGGTCGAGCGGCTCGGCAGGTTGGAGGCCATCTGCACGACAGGCGCATTCACCGGCGCGCGGTTGGCGGCGACAGCGGTGTCGCCGAAGAAGGTGAAGTCGGACGTCAGCGACGAGCTCTCCCACGGGATCTGCGCGCCACTGGTGGTCTGGTTCACTTCGAGGCGCACGCGCTTGAACAGTTGCTCGATCGGCACGTTGGGCTCGCGCGCGACGTTCAGGAAGGCCTGCGTGTAGGGGCTGTGACCGCCGGTGCCGTCCTGCGCTTCCGCGCCCGGCGCGGTCGAGTAACCGACGATCGAACCGTTCGGCGCATCGACGATCGCCAAGCCGCGGCCGGCATCGTTCACGTTCGGAAACGGGTTGTTGCGGCAGGCATCGAGGATGACGATGCGCATGCGGCTCGGGATCGTCTCCAGCGTCGACATCACGTCGACCAGACGGACGGAGTTGTTGACGAGCTCGGTCTGGCTCGAGACCTTGGCGTCGACGGGAACGAGGTAGTTCTCGCCGGCGAGCTGCACGCCGTGACCGGCGTAGTAGACCATCGCCACCGTGTTCGGACCGCGCGCCGACACTTTGGCGGAGAAATCCTGCACCACGCGAAGCATGTCGTTCTGGGTCAGGTCGGTCGCGGCGACCACTTCGAACCCGGCCGAATTCAGGAACTTCGCCATCGAGTCCGCGTCATTGTCGGGGTTGGCGAGCTGCGGCGCGTTCTGGTAGTTCGAATTGCCGATCACCAACGCGACGCGCTGTTCCGGGCCTTGCAGCGCGGTGGGGGCTGGCTCGACCAGGGCGACTTGCGCGGAAACAGGGCCGGAGGCGAAGCCGAACAGGCTTCCCAAAAGGCCTGCAGTCATCAGGAAAGATTTTAGGCGGAACATGGCGTGCTCCTTTGGCACTGATCTCGATACGAGATTGGTTGCCGGCAAGCTTGGCCGCGTTCGACTTTGAGGTCCGTGATCGCCATCACCATGGTAGGCTGCGTGATCTGAATCACGCTTGGAACCCGCCAAGGTGGGTGCACGATGGGAGGACAGTCCGTCACATGCTGAAATCGATCGATCCGATCCTCACGCCAGATCTGCTCTGGCTGCTGGCGTCCATGGGCCATGGCGACGATCTCGCTTTCGTCGATGCCAATCACCCCTCTGCGCGCATCGCGCAGAGCACGCATTCGCAGCGCCTGATCCAGTTGCCGGGCATCAGCATGCAGACCGCGATTCGCGCCATCATGTCGGTCTATCCGCTCGACGATTTCGATCCCGATCCGGTCCGCGTGATGATGCCGGTCGACGATCCCAGCCGCGTCCCCGACGTGCAGCGCACGGTGCTCGCGGAGATCGAGCGTGCCGCCGGCCGGCCCGTCACGCCCGGAAAACTCTCGCGGCCGGATTTTTATCGCGCGGCGGCGGCGAGCTTTGGCGTCGTACAGGTCGGCGACAGCAGCAGTTACGGATGCTTCCTGATCAGGAAGGGTGTGATCAGCTAGCAGCGCGCGATCGAATGATGCGGGACGGCGTCACGCGTGCTCGAATGGTCCGACCTCGCGGATCACCTTGCAGATCTGCAGGAAGCCGCTGGCGTAGAACTCGGCATGTCCCCGCTTCATCGTCTCGACATGTTCGGGGTGAGTGCGCCAGGCTTCGAGCGCTTCCTCCGAGGCAAAACGGAACACGGTGAGCTCCTCGCCGTCCTCGGCCTTGAACGACTTGACCGACACAAAGCCGGGAAGACGGCTGACGATGTCGTACATGCGCGCGCCGAGCCGGTCGTGTTCGTCGACAGAGGCGCCGTCACGCAATTGCAGATCGCCAATGACAATCACTTCGCCAATCATGTTTTTACACCTTAATCGATAGGATTCCTGCCGCTCGATCTGCTATTCGGTTTCGTGAGGGCTTTGTTACTTGGCACTCGAATTTGAATGGTCATTCCGCAAGCGGCCGTCTATCGTCGATCCATGTCACGCTTTTTATGTCTATCTATCGCTATCGTCCTATCGCTGCTGCCGGCTGTCGCGCCGGCTGCTTCAATCCAAAAGCGTCCCAAGCAAGCCTGGCATGGCTACGGCTTCCTGCCGGGCTATCGCCAGCCGCTGAGCAACAGCATTCCGCTCTATAAGCAGAAGGAAGCGATGCGGCGGATGTCGCCCAGCGACCGACGCCATTGGTACATCGATCCAGTTCCGCAATATTACGGCTGGGATGGTGAGTGGCGCTATTTCGGCCGGCCCGGCTTCGGCGGCGGCCGCTACAATGGCGGCAGTTTTGGGCCGTGCTGGACGCGGACGCCGATCGGCGCAGTGTGGAATTGCGGGTGAGGGGCTGAGTGCGCGGCAGCTAGGGGAAGCTGCGGACGACCTCGATCAGGCCGACGATTGCGGGAAGCCATCGAGGTCCTCTGCCGGAATCCAGTACTCCAGATGTGAGCGGCCGCCCGCCTCCTGCACGTCGTATCCTTCGATGAAGCTGGGCTTGACCTGGAAGCGCGTCAAGAAGCCTGAGCCGTTCGCCGGGACGTTCCAATCGCGCGCGATCTTGATGGCGTAGTCTTCCGTCAGCACCGGATAGAAGATCGGCTGGTCCGGCAGGCGCGGCGGAAACGCGCGCATGCCGGATTGCTCGATTAGCTCCAGGTCTTTCGGTCCGACGGGACGCCAGAGGGTGAGGGTGTCTACGGTGGAGGACATGCGCTGCGTCCCCTTACGAGAAGAACGCGATCTTCTCGGCTTGGGTCATGCGGCGGATTGGCGCCATGGGGTCGTTTGCGGCGGCGCGGGGCTTCTGCAGGATGCCGCTGGCGAGGATGGTGGCGCCAAGTGAGGCTTCCGAAACCGGCGACGTCATCGGCAGCGTCGTGGCCTGCGCCGCGCCGAATGTCGCGGCGGCTGCCATGACCGGCGCCGGCTGCTCCATCACTTCGGCGGCGGCTTCCGCAATGGCGTTGGTGAGGCGCGCCAGCGACTCCATCGCGATCGGCGCTTCCTCTACAGGCTCCTCCACCACCGCTGCGGCGGAGACTGGCTCGGCTGCGGCCGGCTCCGATGCGATCGGCTCCGGTCTCTCGGCTACGATGGGCGCTGCGGCCTCCGCAACCACCGGCTCGGGAACGGTCGCTTCCAACTCGACCGGTTCGATGATCTCGTCGAATTCCGGATCGGGTGCGGCCATCTCCAGCGCGATCGCGTCGAGTATGGCTTCGTCCTCGGCTTCCGCTGCGGCATCGAGCGAAAATTCGTCCGTTACCTCCGCGAAGGCCTCAGTGGCCGGCTCTTCAAAAACGATGTCTTCAGGCGCGATCCGGCTCTCGGCGACGGTCTCCGGCTCAAGCGCGGCGTCCGTCGCCTGCTCGGCAACGGAGAAGGCCTCGGCGACGATTCCGGCCGCTTCCACGGCGGCTTCGGGCTCGATCGCCTCTGCGATGTCCTGCGGCGCCTCCGTAAAAGCCACGGCTGCTTCGCTGGCCATCGCCGCGGGCGCGGCCTCCGCCAGCGGAGCTTCCGCAACGGGCGACGGTGCCTCCTGCACCGGAGCCGGCGAGGGGCGCGCGGCCTGCGGCGTTGCGTCAGTGTCGGTCTGGTCGATCCGGTCCTTGAGCAGATCGAATGCGGCCTTGAGGTCGGCGCGGGGGTCGATGGTCGAAACCTGCGCGCAGGCCGCCTCGATGGAGGCGAGCTGCGAATCAATCAGGTCGCAGATTCGCCCGTCGGCGCCGATCTCGCGCCAGCGCCAGGAGATCTCCTTGATGATGCGCAGCCCGCGCGGAATCGGCGCGAGGCTCGCCTCGATCGCCCCGGGATCGAACGCCGCGATCGCAATCGTCTCGGCTTCGCGGATCGCGTGCCGGATCGCGATCAGCGCCTCGGGCAGGCGGTCCTCGACGACGGGTTGGCGCTGTGCCGCAAGGGTTTCTTCGATTTTCGCGACCGCGTCGAGCACCATGCGGGTATCGGCATTGCGGTTGCGCTTGGCGTATTCGCCGAGGAACCAGCGGCCGCGCGCGGTCTCCATGAAGGCTTCGCGGATCGCGTCGTAATCCTGCTCGTTCGGCTCGGCCGCACGGGCAGACATAGGCGAGAGGGCGAATGCTTCGTTGGCCATGTCAATCTCGTCGCGCAAATCACCGCGCGTTACAGTAACGATCACCACGATATCAACCGAATCGCAATTGGTTTGATGGCAGGCGAATCACAAATCCCCATCGCAGCATCTCGGAAGCGGCGATTCGCCGTGAGCCTCGCGCTGTTCTATTCGGCCGTGTTCGCGGTGTCGGGAACGCATCTGCCGTTCTTTCCGGTCTGGCTGAAGGCGATCGGTATCGACGCGGCCTGGATCGGCCTCATCAACGCGCTGCCGGCGATCACGCGCTTCACCACGCTGCCGCAGATCACCGCCTTTGCCGAAAAGCGACATGCGATTCGCGCCGGCATGATGGTGTCCGTGCTGGCGACGGCGATCGGGTTCACGGCGGTCGGCTTGCAGCAGCAGCCGCTGGCGCTGTTCCTGATCTATGCGCTGACCTGCATGATGTGGACGCCGACCATGCCGCTGACCGACGCCTATGCGCTGCGTGGTGTCGTCCGCTACGGCCTCGATTACGGGCCGGTGCGGCTGTGGGGCTCGGCAGCTTTCGCGGCCGGCTCGCTCGCCTGCGGCTATCTCGTAGACCGCATCGCGGCGCGCGATCTGATCTGGATCATCGTCGCCTGGGCCGTGATTGCGGTCGCCGCCGGCATGCTGCTGCAGCCGCTGGACGATGTCAGGCGAAGGACGACAGCGGCGCACGCCGGCAAGGCGCTGCTGCGCGATGCCGGCTTCTGGGCCATCATCGTTTCGGCCGCGCTGATCCAGGGCAGTCACGTCGCGTATTATACGTTTTCGGCCATCAACTGGCAGGCCCAGGGCCTCGGCGGGCTGACGATCGCGGGGCTCTGGACGTTGGGGGTGATCGCCGAGATCGTCGTGTTCGCGCTGTCGCCGCGCTTCTCACTGCATCCGTCCTCGCTGATGGCGATCGGGGGCGCAAGCGCGGTCGTGCGCTGGGTCGTCACCGCGCACGATCCACCGCTTGCGCTGCTCGCGGTCGTGCAGCTCGGCCACGGGCTGAGCTTCGGGATGACCATCCTCGGCACCATGAGTCTGCTGGTGCAGCGCGTGCCGTCGCATCAGATCGCGCGGGGGCAGGGTTATTACGCGGCGTGCAACGGGCTGCTGGGCGCGACCACCTCGATCGCGTCAGGCGCGATCTACGCCCGCATCGGCGATAGCCTCTATTACGTGATGGCCGCGATGGCCGCTGCCGGCGCGCTTCTGATCTGGTCGGCGCGGCACCGGCTCAAAGCTCATCCCCACAGCGAGGCATCAGGCGGATAGATCAGGCTGTCGTCGTAACGAAGGCCATGATCGCGATCGTGCGCCAGCAGCAGCGGACCGTCGAGATCGACGAAGCGCGCCTGCGGCGTCACCAGCATCGCAGGCGCCATCGAGAGCGAGGTCGCGACCATGCAGCCGATCATGATTTCGAAGCCGAGCGCCTGAGCGGCATCGGCCATCGCCAGCGCCTCGGTGAGGCCACCGGTCTTGTCGAGCTTGATGTTCACGGCATCGTAGCGCTCGCGCAAGGGGGCGAGCGAAGAGCGGTCGTGCACGCTCTCGTCGGCGCAGACCACGAGCGGCCGCTTGATCCGCGCCAGTGCGTCGTCTTGGCCCGCGGGCAGCGGTTGCTCGACCAGGGTGACGCCGACAGCCTCGCAGGCCGCAAGATTGTGCTCCAGATTGGCCTCGGTCCAGGCCTCGTTGGCATCCACGATCAGCTCGGATTCGGGAGCGGCCTTGCGCACCGCGGCGATCCGCTCCCTGTCGCCGTCGCCGCCGAGCTTGATCTTGAGCAGCGGCCGGTGCGCCGCTTTGGCGGTCGCCGCCGCCATGGCCTCGGGCGTGCCCAGCGAGATCGTGTAGGCCGTGGTGCGCTCGCCCGGCGACGGGCGGTCGAGCAGGCTCCAGGCCCGCAAGCCCGCCGCCTTGGCTTCCAGATCGATCAGGGCACAATCCAGGGCGTTGCGGGCCGCCCCGGGCGGCATGGCGGCCTGCAGGGCCTGGCGGGTGAGGCCGCCGGCCACGACCTCCCGCATGGCCTGGATGGCGGCAAGGGTCGCCTCGGCCGTCTCGCCATAGCGGGAATAGGGCACGCATTCGCCGCGGCCGGTCAGGCCGTCCCGGCGGACCTCGGCCACGACCGTCACGGCCTCAGTCTTGGCGCCCCGGCTGATGGTGAAACTGCCCGCGATGGGAAAGCGCTCGATTCGCGCGGCGAGGGCAGGAACTTTGCTGGAAGTCATTTTGAACTCTGGCGAAATCTGAACCTGCTGGTTACCTGTGGCAACTAAGGTTAACCAGTTGGGGATACCTTCTCCGGGTAAGGGCGCGTGCGCAACCATCTGATTTCAACCGTTTCTCGCGCTCCGGCACGGGAGCGGCCATCTTGAACAGCGATCCGAAGCTGGAACGGATTGCAAAGGGCAATGCGCTGGCACTCTGCGCCACGGGGACCTGGACCGCGAGCTTCGCGCCGGTCCTGGAGCGGATGGTGGCTGACGCCGAGAAGCTCGCCGGCACCTCGCAAAGCATCTTCATCGACGTCTCCGAGGTCGCCAAGCTCGACACCTTTGGCGCCTGGCTGATCGAGCGGCTGCGCCGCAGCCTGACGCAGGGCGCCGTCGAGGCGCAGATCGCCGGCCTCTCCGCCAATTATTCGAGCCTCGTGGACGAGGTGCGGCGGGTCAGGGCGACGCCCGTCGTCGACACCAGCACGATCACCATCACCGGCATGCTGGAGCAGATCGGCCGGACCGCGGCCGGTGTTGCCGGCACGGTGGCAGGCCTGATCGACATGCTCGGCGCGGTGCTCGCGGCGGTCGCGCGCACCCTGATTCACCCGCGCTCGTTCCGCCTGACCTCGACCGTGCACCATCTCGAGCAGGTCTGCTGGCGCGCGGTGCCGATCGTGGTGCTGATCACCTTCCTGATCGGCTGCATCATCGCCCAGCAGGGCATCTTCCACTTCCGCAGGTTCGGCGCCGACATCTTCGTCGTCGACATGCTCGGCGTGCTGGTCTTGCGCGAGATCGGCGTGCTGCTGGTCGCGATCATGGTCGCCGGCCGCTCGGGCAGCGCCTACACGGCCGAGCTCGGCTCGATGAAGATGCGCGAAGAGATCGACGCGCTGCGCACCATGGGCTTCGATCCGATCGAGGTGCTGGTGCTGCCGCGCATGCTGGCGCTGGTGCTGGCGCTGCCGATCCTGGCCTTCCTCGGCGCGATGGCCGCGCTCTATGGCGGCGGTCTCGTCGCCTGGCTCTATGGCGGCGTCGATCCCGAAGCCTTCCTGCTGCGCCTGCGCGACGCCATCTCGATCGACCATTTCATCGTCGGCATCGTCAAGGCGCCGGTGATGGCCGCGGTGATCGGCATCGTCGCCTGCGTCGAGGGTCTCGCCGTGCAGGGCAGCGCGGAATCGCTCGGACAACACACGACGGCGTCGGTGGTGAAGGGCATCTTCTTCGTCATCGTCATGGATGGCGTGTTCGCCATCTTCTTCGCCTCGATCGGGATGTGACGATGGCAGGCGAGATCCAGAACCCCATCATCCGCGTCCGCGACATCACCGTGCAGTTCGGCGCGACGCGCGTGCTCGACGGGCTCGACCTCGATGTCAAGCGCGGCGAGATTCTTGGCTTCGTCGGTCCTTCCGGCGCGGGCAAGTCCGTGCTGACACGCACCATCATCGGCCTCGTGCCCAAGGTCGCAGGCAGCATCGAGGTGTTCGGCGTCGATCTGGATGCCTCCAATACGTCGCAGCGTCGCAACGTGGAGCGGCGCTGGGGCGTGCTGTTTCAGCAGGGCGCGCTGTTCTCCTCGCTCACGGTGCGGCAGAACATCCAGTTTCCGATGCGCGAATATCTGCGGGTGTCGCAGCGGCTGATGGACGAGATCACCATCGCCAAGCTCACCATGGTGGGTCTCAAGCCCGAAGTGGCCGATCGCTTTCCCTCGGAACTATCGGGCGGCATGGTCAAGCGCGTGGCGCTCGCCCGCGCGCTGTCGCTCGATCCGGACCTCGTGTTCCTGGACGAGCCGACCTCGGGCCTCGACCCGATCGGCGCCGGCGACTTCGACGAGCTGGTCAGGACCCTGCAGCGGACTTTGGGGCTGACCGTTTTCATGGTAACCCACGACCTCGATAGCCTTTACACAGCATGTGACCGCATCGCCGTTTTAGGCAACGGTAAGATCATTGCGGCAGGGTCGATCGCCGACATGCAGGCCTCGCAGCATCCCTGGCTGAGACAATATTTCCATGGCAAGCGCGCTCGTGCGGTGATGGGCTGAGGTGCCGGAGTAGCTGATGGAAACGCGCGCAAATTACGTGCTGATCGGATCGTTCACGCTGGCGGTGATCGCCGCCGCGATCGGCTTCGTGCTGTGGTTTCAGTCGTTGCATACCACCAAGCAGCGCAGCCCCTTGCGCGTCGTGTTCGAGGGCCCGGCCGCGGGCCTGCGCAACGGTGGCAGCGTCAATTTTAACGGTATCCGGGTGGGCGAGGTGGTCTCGGTGAAGCTCGACAACCCGCGGCGGGTTGTCGCACTCGCCATGGTCGAGAACAACGCCCCGATCCGCAAGGACACCCTGGTCGGCCTCGAATTCCAGGGCCTGACCGGCGTCGCCGCGATCTCGCTCAAGGGCGGCGAGGAGGCAGCGCCCGCGCCGCCGCTCGACGAGGACGGCATCCCCACGCTGACGGCCGATCCCAACAAGCTCCAGGACGTCACCGAGGCGATCCGCGGCACGCTGCAGAACATCAACAAGATCGTCGCCGACAATCAGGAATCGGTGAAGAACTCGCTGAAGAATCTCGAGACCTTCACCAACTCGCTCGCCCGCAACTCGGAGAAGATCGACGGCGTGATGGCCAAGGTCGACGGCGTCATGCTCAAGGCCGACAGCCTCATGCTCGGCCTCAACACGCTCGCCGGCGGCAAGGACGGCGGCGAGCTGTTTCTGGCGGTGAAGTCGATCCGCGAACTGGCGGACGATTTCGACAAGCGCTCCGGCGCCCTGATGACCGACGGTCGCCGCACGCTCGGCGACATCAGCCGCGCGGTCAACAATTTCGACCGCAACCCGACCCGCGTCCTGTTCGGCGCCAGCAACAGCGCGGCGCCGGGGGCGGGGGGGCCCCCCCCCCCGCCCCCGCGGGGGGGGGGGGCGGCCCCCCGGGGGCGGCCCGCCAGACCCCGGTAGGTGCTGGGGCAG
>NZ_JBVVPQ010000087.1:0-19266 GCF_055811695.1 Bradyrhizobium sp. MI1.3
ATGGCCAACCTGTCAGTGATGTGTCCGAACAAGCGTCAGCTATGTCTCCGGTCTAAACATCAAGCCGGGCGATGACAGCTGAGAGCGTAGCAAGCTGCTCCCCCAACCTCGTCATTGCGAGCGCAGCGAAGCAATCCAGAATCTTTCCGCAGACGCATCTCTGGATTGCCTAGCTGCGCTCGCAATGACGGAGTGAGACGGCTATGCTGGCGTGTCAACAAGCGTTGAGGAAACAGCCCATGCAATATCGCCAACTCGGCCGCAGCGGCATCAAAGTGTCGCCGATCTGCTTGGGCACGATGATGTTCGGCGGGCCGACCGATGAAGCCACCTCAAAGCGGATCATCGCGAAGGCGCACGAGGCCGGGATCAATTTCATCGACACCGCGGATGCCTATTCGAAGGGTGCATCCGAAGAGGTCGTGGGACGCGCGATCGGCAACAACCGTCACGCCTGGGTGCTCGCGACGAAACTCGCCAATCCCATGGGCGACGATCCCAACCGTGTCGGCCTGTCGCGACGCTGGGTATTGCAGGCGGCGGATGAGAGCCTCAAGCGGCTCGGCACCGATCACATCGACATCTATTATCTGCACAAGGAAGACCATGCGACGCCGCTCGAAGAGACGGTGCGCGCGATGGGCGATTTGATCCGCGCCGGCAAAGTGCGCTATTTCGGCGTCTCGAACTACCGCGCCTGGCGCGTCGCCGAAATCTGCAACATCTGCGACCGGCTCGGCATCGACCGGCCCGCGGTGAGCCAGCCCTATTACAACGCCATGAACCGCATGCCCGAAGTCGAGCACTTCCCGGCCTGCTCCTATTACGGCCTCGGCATCGTGCCCTACAGCCCGCTGGCGCGCGGCGTGCTGACCGGCAAATACAAGCCCGACGCGGCTCCCGACAAGGAGACGCGCGCAGGCCGCAACGACACGCGCATGATGCAGACCGAATGGCGGCCGGAATCGCTTCAGCTGGCGCAGGAGATCAAGGCCCACGCTGAGAAAAAGGGCATCACCGCAGGCCAGTTCGCGGTCGCCTGGGTGCTGAACTCCGCCTTTGTCTCCTCGATCGTTGCCGGGCCGCGCACCGAGGAGCAATGGGACGGCTACACCGGCGCGCTCGACTATCGCTTCACTGCGGAAGACGAGGCGCTGATCGACAGGCTCGTCGTGCCGGGGCATCCCTCGACGCCGGGCTACAACGACCCGGCCTATCCGATTGAAGGACGTCGCGCGCGGACGGCTTGAGCCGGAGACAGGAATGGCCCTCGAAGATCGCTACGGCCTGCCGCTCTCTACCTCTTCGCCCGAGGCGGCATCCGCTTATCGTGAGGGCGTCGACCTCATGCTCGCGGGCTGGACCGGTACGGCGGAAACGCTGGAGCGCGCGATTGCGGCCGATCCGGATTTTGCGATGGCCCATATCGCCCGCGGCCGCCTGCATGGCTTCTATCAGCAAGGCGATCTGGCACGGCAGAAGGCGGCACTCGCGCGTGAGCTCGTGGCGACACGCGGCACGGAACGCGAGCGTTCGCATGTCGAGACGCTGGCGCTCGCAATCGAGGGCCGGCTGCCCGAGGCGATCGCGGCGACGATGAAGCACGTCGAGGCGTGGCCGCGCGATGCATTGGTGCTGTCGCTGCCGCTCGGCGCCTTCGGCCTGTTCGCATTCTCCGGCATGGCCGATCACGACCGCGCGCGGCAGGAGCTGTGCGAGCGCGTGGCGCATCACTATGGCGAGGATTGGTGGTTCCTCACCATGTACGGCTGGGCGATGACCGAGAACGGCAATGTCGGTCGCGGTCGCGGTATCACCGAGCGCGGCTTCGACCTGCGCCGGCAGAATGCCCACGCCGCGCACGCCGTGCTGCATGCGATGTTCGAGGACGGTTCGATCGAGGCGGCCGACCGACTCGTCGACGACTGGATACCCTCTTACGACCGGGCTGGAATTTTGCACGGCCACATCCGTTGGCATCAGGCGCTCGGCGCGCTGGAGCATGGCGATGCCGCGCGGGCGCTCGCGATCTATGCCGACGTGCTGCAGCCGCAGGCGACGCAGGCGCCGCCGCTCAACGTCGTCACCGACGCCGCGTCCCTGCTCTGGCGCCTGTCGGCTTACGGCCACGCCGTGCCGAAAGCGCTCTGGGTCGAAGCCGATGCCACCGCGCAAAAGCTGTTTCCGAAATCGAGCCTGCCCTTCGCCGACATCCACATGGCGCTGTTCGCGGCTGCGACGCAAAATCGCGAGGCGCTCGCCATACGTCTTGCCGCGATCGAGCAGCGGCTCGCCGATGGCAAGCTTCCGGCCGGTCCCGTGGTGCCCGCGGTCTGCCGTGCGCTGGCAGCCTTTGCGGAAGAGGATTACGCGGCATGCGTGCAAATGCTCGCGCCGGTCCTCGGCGAGGTCGTGCGCGTCGGCGGCAGCCATGCCCAGCGCGAGTTGATCGAGGACACTTTTGTCGTTGCCCTCACGCGCAGCGGCGACCTGCCGCGCGCCCGCGCGCTGCTCGACGCGCGCCTGCACCGCCGTCCCTCCCTGCGCGATACGCGCTGGCAGGCGGCAATGGGGTAGCTCCGCCACGAAAAAAACACCGGCCGGGCGGCAAGTGCCGGCCGGGAATGGTTGGGCGATACGGGCGAATCGCCGTTGGGGTGGCGCGGTGGTATTTCAGACGAATCCGGTAGAACAAACGGGATCGCAACCAATTTGCGGTTCGCTGGTTATCGGACGGAACTTTTCCGTGGTTCCCTGGCATGTGAGCCTCCCGATGCGCCTCTGCCGACCAGTCCTCACCGCCGCCCTTATCAGCCTGGCAAGCCCTTGTTTTGCCGAGTCTTCCTTGTCGATTCCCGTCAACAACCCTCCGGCCGCAAACGCTTACGTCGACCTGCTGGCGCTGATGTCCGGCCACTGCAAGACGTTGAAGGTCGCCGGGCGCACCTTCGCCTGCAAGACGGTGGCCTACGCCCATGGTGACAAGGGCCGGGTCAATTTCGCGGTCGCGGTCGACGATCCCGCCGATCACAATCACGTCGTGTCGTTCTCCGGCGAGAACGGCAAGCGCGCCGACGACAATTCCTACGAGCTGCCGATCGATCGCATGCTGCTCAACTCCAAGGACCGCCCCAAGGTCGACGGGTTGCCAGTGCCGGCCGAGCAGACCTCCACCGGCCTCTGCCGCCAGACCGGCAATTTCGCCGCCAAGAAGGTGACTGATGTCACCTGCTCCGCCACCGACAGCGAGGGCCGCCGCTACGAACTGCTGTTCGTTTCCGACGGCACGCCCGTGAGCGTGCGTCGTATCAGGCAGTCGGCGCCATCGATCCAGGATCCGTTCAAATAACTCGACCCGTCACGTGAACGCCTTTTCCAGCGTTGCGAAGATCACTGCGAGCGATTTGTCGTGCCGCGTCACCGGCGGCACCGGGCGATCGATCTTCATCAGCTGATAGACCGCCGTCTGCGCCGCGCGCACCGAATATTCGACGGTGAACACGACGTCATCGGGGATTTCGACGAACTGGCTGACGAAGGCGAGATTGACGGAATTCCTGGGCACCGGCAGCGGCCGGTCGGTCGCGCTGCGCGGCATGAACATGCTGGTGATGTAGGGCATGCGGCAGGGAACGCAGATCGCATCCTCGAAGACGCCAAGGTCGAAATTCAGATGGCCGCAAAGCTCCTTCAGGATGTCGGCGCCGCTGCAATCGGACATCGGTTTGGCCACGAAATTGCCGACGCGGTCGGGATGCAGCGCATAGCCCCAGAACACCTGCACGTTCTTCGGCTGTCCGGCGAAATGCGGCTGGTGATACAGCACCACCGACATCAGCCAGTTGGAGTCCCTGAACGTGACGAGGCCGCCGGTGCCCGCCTTGTTGCCGGAGAACGCCTCCATCTTGTCGAAGAAGCGCGGATCGCGGCAGGTGACCGTGAATGACAGCCAATAGGATTCCGGGATCGACGCGTTGAACGCGGACGGCTTGCCAAATTCGGGACGTCCCTCCGCGATTCGTTCCCACAGCGCCCAACCCCGGCTGTCGGACTTGGTCAGGCACGGAGCCGGCTCGGTCATCGAACCCAGGCTCGAGGCGTCCGTCATCGAGCCGTTCTGAAAGAACACCAGGTCGCCGTCCTCGAGCTGGACATTGGCGATGCGGCCGTCGCGGTCGAGTACGAGCTGGCGCACCCGCAAGCGTCCGTCCTCGCTCTCGATCGCCATGTCGGTGACGGCGGTCCCGCGCACGAACTGCACGCCCTGGCCCTTGAGCCAGGCGGCAAGCGGCCGCACGATCGCGTCATACTGGTTGTAGACGGTGCGCTTGACGCCGGCGAGCGTCTCGATGCGCGGGAATTCGTTCATGAAGCGATGCAGATAGCGCTTCAGCTCGACCGCGCTGTGCCAGGGCTGAAAGGCGAAAGTGGTCTGCCACATGAACCAGAAATTGGATTCGAAGAATTTGGGCGACAGCCAGTCGGTGATGCGGCTGTTGCCGAGCGTCTCCTCCGAGGCCTCCGTGAGCCGCAGCAGCTCGAGCCGGTCGCGCGCGGAAAATCCCATATGCGAGACGTCGAGCTTGAAGCGGTTGCGATCGACCAACCTCGCCTGCGAATGCGCCGGGTTCTCGGTGTTGAACGCGACGGTTTCCTCGCGCACGCTGAGGCCGGGATGTTCGACCGAGGGAATGCTCGACAGCAGCTCCCAGGTGCATTCGTAGTGATCGGTGGTGAGCATGCGTCCGCCGCGCAGCGAATAAGCGCCGTTCGCGAGCAGCGCGCCGTCGAGGCTGCCGCCGAGCAGCGGCTGCGCCTCGTAGATCACGATGTCCCGCCCCGGCAGCTGCGCGTCACGAACCAGGAACGCCGCGCCCGCGAGCGATCCAATGCCGCCACCGATGAAATACGCCTTCATGTCTTGCCTCGATCTGCAATTCGAATTGTCGCGGCGACATTGCATGGGGAGACACTGGCCGGAGTTGCGCTGGATCAAGCGCAACGCGCATGAGGATCACGTTGAGTTGAGCGATTGACTGATCAGCCCCCGGCATGGCGGCCTTTCGCGACTCTCCACCGATGACGTGATTGCGTCATTCGCGGCAGAGTGATGGCAGAGTTGCGATCGACGCCCGCGATGCGACAATAAATCTCACGAGACGCACGCAGCCGCGCAAATCGAACGCTAATGAAACTGCGTCGTTTCGACGCCCGCACTGACCGGAACGCGCCGGATGACCACGTGTTGTCACACGACATTCAACTGGAGTAATGACATGAAGTATCTCATTGTCGCGATGGCCGTCGGTGCTGCGGCGCTTGCAGGCGGATCCGCGGCGAACGCGGCCAACAATTCAAGCGCGAAACACAACGCGCCAGCCGGCCAGTCGACCGATATCAGCGCGCAGCACAGGCACCACCATCACGGCTATCGCCATCACTGGCGTCCTCACCACCATCACGGATTTCATCGTCCGCACTACCGGAGCTACGGCTATTACCCGCGGCACCACGGCTATTACGGCGGCGGACCGTACGGATATTACGGCGGCGGCGGTCCCAGCGTGACGTTCGGCTTCGGCGGCAGCCGCTGGTAAGACGGTCGCTGGTAAGACGAAGGCCCGCGGGATGCGGGCCTTTTTCTTGACTGTCAGCTATCCCCGCAAGATCAGCCCCGCCGTTTGCTGGCCGCTCGCCAGCGCCGCTTCGACCGTGCCCATGTCGGCTCCGCGATAGAGCGCCTCGCCGGAGAACAGCACCGGACCGTCGGCCCGCGCGAGGATCGTTTGCGCCTCGCGCGTTCGCGGCGTCGCCCAGGAATAGGCGCCGCGGGCATAGGGATCGTGCGCCCAGTTGGTCGCAGCGGCCGCGATGAGCTCGCGCGCGAGATCTTCGCGCGACAGGCCGAAGACGGTCGCAAGCGAATCGAGCCCGGCATCGATCAGCGCTTGCGGGCCGAGGTGCGACAGCGCTGCCGTGCGCGGGCCGCCGAACCATCCGGTCAGCACGGGATGCCGGTTCGGATATTGCGTCCACCACACCGGGATGACCTGGTCGGACAAAATGAAGCTCATGTCCGCGAGCTCTTCCTTGCGCTCGCGCCACCATGGCCGCCTGAAGCGCAGCAGGATTTTTATCACGTTACCGAAGCCGATGTCGTCGGCCGCCGCCGCCTTCGCGCGCGCGCGGCTCGGCAGCCCGATCTCGCGCAATAGCGGCAACGGAACAGTGAGGATCACGCGACCGCAGCCATGCACGTCGCCGCCGATACAGCGAACGGCGATCGCGCCGCCCTCCTCCTCGATCGCCGACACCACGCAGCCGAAGCGAAACATCACGCCAAGGTTGCGGCACTCGGCTGCCAGGAAGTCGATCATCCCACCATAGCCGCCCTTGATGCGCGCCTGCGGAGAGTGCCCGCCAGCCATCCATTCCTCGCGCAGCGCCAGCGTGGAGGCGCGCTCGGGATCGGCCGCATCGTAGCCCTCGACCATTCGCTCGATCGAATGGCGCAGCCCCGCATGCTCATCGCCGGCAAAATGCCGGCGCAGGAAATCGGCGATGGTGAGATCGTCATTCAATTCCCGAACCACGGCGTGCAGCTCGGCCTCAAGCGGATCGTGGCGGTCCTCGCGCACGATGTCTGCGCCGTCAAAGCCCCATCGCTCGCCTTCGATTTCCTGAAGGGACAGCCCGGCCTCATGCAGCAGCGCGCGCGTGACCGGCGCCTCGCCGTGGACGAATTCGGCGCCGCCATCGGCGGGGTAGCCGAACTCCGAAACAGACAGCGGATGGATGCGGCCGCCGCAGCGCTCGCGCGCCTCCAGGATCGTCACCGTCCTGCCCGCGCACGCCAGCTCGCGCGCCGCCATCAGGCCGGCCGCGCCGGCACCGACGATGACGATATGCTCTGATGTTGCCGACATGTCGGTGCTTACTTGCCCACGGCCTGCGGATCGTTCTGGATCAGATAGCGCAGCAGCAGGACGCCGCCGCCGAGATCTCGCGTGCTCTCCAGCGTCATCGCGCTGAGCGGTGCACGCCGGTCGCCATCGGCATCCGTGGAATCGAACACGAAGGGCGCGCCCTTGGCGCCGTCGATCGCGGGGCTAAGGATCAGATCGAACTCGTCGATCAGGCCGGCACGAAGGAACGCGCCGTTGGCGACGCCCCCGCCCTCCACCAGAAGGCGCTTCACGCCGAGCTCGCGGTTGAGAATGTCCACCGCCCGCGCGAGGTCGATCTCGGACTTTCCGGCAAAGATATAGGACACGCCCTCGCGGCGGAGCCCCGCGAGATGCGAATCGGAGACGCTCTCGGTCAGCACGACGACGATCGGATCGCCGCCGATATCGGAGCGGCCCCAGCCGATCTTGCCCTTCGCATCGAGCACGACGCCATAGGTTATCGCGTCACGTCGTGCCAACCAATTTTCGCGCGGAAATTTCGCGGCCGCCGTCGCGGGATAGGGCTTGCCCTTGGCGAACTCCGAGCCGGTGACGCGGCCGATTACCCAGGCATCGCCGCCGAGCTCGTCGTGGATCTTCTCGAACCAGTCCGTCCCTGCCCCCTTCGGGCGCCAGCGGCTCGGATGGGTGCGGCCGTCCAGACTCGAATGCATCAGACAGATGACGTAAGGCTTCATGCGTATCTCCGGGCCGCGCTCAGGCTGCCGGCTCATTGCCCTTATTCCCCGTGGCGCGATCGTTCAAGATCACCGCGAGGGGATTGAGCTTTGGCGGCGCGACGAGTTTCAGCGTGTTGGTGTCGCGATGGTTGAACGGCGCGCCGCGCACGAACAACTCGGTCTGGATCAGATAGGTCCAACTGCCGTCGTCGTTGAAGGTGATGTCGCAGCGGTAAGCATCGGTGCGGAACGCTTGTTCCAGAAAATCAGTCGAGCAGATCCCGTATGCGGTGTCGCCGCGCTTGGCGGTCACGGAGATCTCCTTGTCGTCCGCCCCGGCCTTGCCCGACGCCAGCAGCACCTGCCCGCGCGGGATCGCCAGCGTCTGCATGATCAGCCCGGTCGCGGGCTCCCACAACCAGTAGCCGACCTGGTCGTGGAAGGTGATGTCTTCCTCGGGCGTGTTGATGTGGATGTGATAGCGCAGCCCATAGAGCAGCTGCGGCCCGTTGGCCTGCGGATCGATCGGGTCCATCCGGATGCGCTCAATGAAGGTCCGCCGCTCCGGCCCCTCCGCCTTCGGATTGATATCGATACCTTTGTCGGCCTGCCAGCTGCCTGCGAGACGGCGGAGCGGGCCGAGATTGGCAAGCCCGTCGGGCGAGACGTCCTCGGGCTCGGTGAAGATATCGGCGGGAAGGGGGAGCATGGGTGTCCTCGCGTCATTGCGGAGGCAGCAATAGCATGAGAGCGCGGGCGTGGCTCGTTCGCAAGCCTCACAATCGCGAATGGACATAGGGGCCACGCGCAGACGATCCATGACGCGAGCCACCTGACAACAGGCTGGACTGACCGGCTGGAATGATATGTGTCGTCAATCACGCGCTGATCGTCGACCCGCTTGCGACTTGCCTCGTGCAATCGGAGGAGAGGCCATCCGCACTGCTACTTCAACGCAAGGCTGCTGCAATATGCCGAGGTCTCGCCGGAGCGCCAGCCGGTGATCCGTCCTGCTTCCTTGCACTCGTCATAGGTCTTGTAGTTAGCGACGTTACGGCACGTGAACGAATAGACGCCACCCGAAACGTTGCAACCAACCCAGGGCTTGTCGCCCGTCTTGAAGCTCGATTGACAACCGCCGACGCAGCTGCCCGTGGCAGCGGCGAGCTTGGCAAGCTTCGCGGCGTCCGAGTTCGGCGCCAGTGACGCCGTCGAAGCGGCTGACGTGCGCGATGCGGTCCCGCGAGCTGTCGCGTGATGCGCTGGCCGGTGTGGCCGCGCCATATGCTTCGGCGCATCGACCGTGACGCCGGGAAGCTGGGTGTCGGCGGCGGTCGTGGTGGGCGTCGGTTGCGACATCGCGGTGCCGCCGAGGGCGCACAGGAGCAGTGCGATCGATGAGATGGCGACAGCGGGACGCGTACCGAAGCGTGATGACAACGTCATGGCCATGTCCTTCCAGATGCGGGGAGGGTCAATTCCGTCCCGAGGGCCAGGATATCACGCCCTGATCCAGGTTGCATGGAGAGGAACCATGCAACTTGACACGGCCTGCCGACGCGCTCCGCATCGCATCTGCCGCAGTTTTGAGCAGGCATCGAGCAGAACAGACACTCGACTTAGCGGCAGCAAAGCACGAGCGCGAAATGCGTCGCGGCCGCCAACAAGCCACTCCAAGCATTTGGGTTCGGTGTTCCCGTTTGCGCCCCCGAATCGCGGTGATAGGATCGCTGCCTCGGGATTGTGAAATACGTCATAGGCGATGAAGCCACTCCTAAACTAGCTTTCAAGTGACGTCCGCTATTTTCAAGTGAGTGGTTTGGAATGCACCAGGCTTCGGTCGAGAAGTTCTCGGACCTCATCGGCAGTATCTATGATTGTGTGATCGCGCCGGAACGCTGGACCGAAGTTCTGGATGAGATCTGCGCCGAGTTCGGCTTTGCCACCGGCGCGCTCTCGGTCGCCAGCCTCACCAATATGAAGGCCGTCGTCAATGCGGTCTCCGGGTCCGACCTGGCCCAGATGGCCCAGAACGGGGTCGGCTACGGCGCCGACATCATCGAGCTCTGGGGCGGCGCCGAGCGCATTCAGCAGTATCCGCTCGGCGAGCCGATCGTTCAATCCGAAGCCGTCCGGTCGGAGATCATTTCCAGCAACCGCTATTATCGCGAATGGGCCCTGCCCAAGGGCTTGTTCGACGCCGTTGCCGTCGGCCTCGTACGCGACAGGACGATGGTTGGAAATGCGATATTCAGCCAGCATGAGTCGGCAGGCCGCATTGACGATGTGCAGGTCGACGGATTGCGCCTTCTGGCGCCTCACATCCGCCGCGCCGTGACGATCAGCAATCTGTTCGACATGAAGGCGGTGGAGGCCAACACATTCGCGGCGACGGTGGAGGCCCTGACGGTGGGCGTCGTCCTGGCCGACGAGGATTCGAAGATCGTTCACGCCAACGCCGCAGCCGCGGCGATGCTCGCGGCCGGCGATCCGATCATGGCAAGGCATGGCAGGATCGCGGTTCAATCCGCGGCGACCACGGCCACATTGCAATCGGCCATCGCGCAGGCGGCAAAGGACGAGACGAAGCTCGGGCAAAAAGGCATCGGCATCCCGATCCCTCGCCAAGGCGGTGACGCTCTCGTCATTCACGTTCTGCCGTTGCGACGCAGCCACACGCGATCCGGCCTGATCCAAAGCGCCGCTGCCGCCGTGTTCGTGACGTCAGCCTCCGGGCCGCCGCGATTGCCTCACGATGCGCTCAACCAGCTCTATGACCTGACGCCGGCCGAAATTCGCATCTTCGAGCTCATCTGCGAGGGACACACACGAGACGCGATCTCGGCCTTGCTCGGCGTTTCCGTCAGCACCGTGAAGAGCCACCTCATTCACGTCTTCGAAAAGACGGGCTGCCGACGCCAGGTCGATCTGGTCAGGCTCGCGAAATCGCTGACGTTCCCGGTGTAACAGAAGACCGCGCTCAAGCCGCTTCCGACGTTGATCGCGCACGCTGCTCGAGCACGCCGATCGTCGAGACCAAATTGTCGCGTCGCGCGCGAAGATTAAGCGCAAGAAGCGGGTATGTCGGCTGCAGCACGTCAAACACCCCTGCTCTCGCCTCTTCCTCGAGAATGTCTGTGTTCATGAGCCGAACGCGCCACCACAAATCGGCGACCAACGCATCGAGCCGGAGTTCGCCAGCATCAGAACGGGACACTTCCTGCATCACTTGCCTCAACCTGAAACGGCCTCTCTTCCAAGGCCAGACTTTGGTCCTGGCTGAGCAAGCAGAGTGCCAGCAATGGGCGGGCGCGATCTGGTTCCGGAACGGATTGCTGCGCGAGCGGGCTGGTCAAGACCTGGCGCTCAAGGCTTGGCGCTGGGGAAGATGTTGCCCGTGGCGAGCGAAAATGGTGCCCAGGGGCGGAATCGAACCACCGACACTGCGATTTTCAGTCGCATGCTCTACCAACTGAGCTACCTGGGCGTGCTCCAAAGAGGGGCCAAAGCCCATCGAGCGGGCGGTTTATAGTGGGCTGAAGGCTGCCTGTCCACCCGGCTTCACCAAGAGGCTTCGCCGGGCGCGGCACGGCTGTGCACAAGGTCGGGCGGGCTTGCTGGAGCTGGCGTGCTGCGCGGGCATCATTCACTTAGAATGTTGATATTACTTGTTTATTCTTCTCCATCCGCCTCGTCATCCCGGCCGGGGATGACGTAGGAGCCTTTCAGCCAGCGGTTCAGATCGACGTCGCGGCAGCGCGAGGAGCAGAACGGGCGGGTGGCCTCGGACTGCGGCTTGCCGCAGATCGGGCAGGTTTTGAGGGGGCTTGCGGGCTTTTTCACCTGGTCATCCATAGGGTGCTCAGCTTGCACGAGGTGAGAGAGTTCAAGAGCCTGTCGCCAAAGGGGTTCCTCCGGCGGAAGTGCAGGCGTTCCGGCCAGATTCCCGCGGGGCAATTCTACTGTGCATGGGGTTGTTTTCGCGATTTTTTGCAGGAGCGGCCGTTCGGCTCACACGGCGGTGGCGTTGAGCCAGCCGAAGCGGATCGGGAAACCTTCGCCGCCGAGCAGCGTGGTGGTCTCGTAGAGCGGCAGGCCGACCACGTTGGTGTAGGACCCCACCATCTTGACCACGAACGACCCGGCGATTCCCTGCACCGCGTAGCCGCCGGCTTTGCCGCGCCATTCGCCGGAGCCGATATAGGCCTGGATGTCGTCCTCCGAGAGGCGCTTGAAGCGGACGCGGGTCTCGACCAGGCGCTGGCGGAAGGCCTCGCGCGGCGTCACCAGGGTGATTGCGGTGTAGACGCGATGGTTGCGGCCCGACAGCAGCCGCAGGCACTGCGCGGCCTCGTCGACGAGATTGGCCTTGGGCAGGATGCGGCGGCCGACCGCCACCACCGTGTCGGCGGAGAGGATGAAGGCGCCGCGCAGCTCGTCGTCGAGCTGCACTGATTTGAGCGCCGCATCCGCCTTGGCCCGCGCGAGCCGGTTGGCGCAGGCGCGCGGCAGCTCGCCCCGCTTCGGCGTCTCGTCGACGTCGGCGGGCCGGAGCGCGTCCGGCTCGATGCCGGCCTGGTTGAGCAGCGACAGGCGCCGCGGCGAACCGGAGGCGAGAACGAATTTGGGGCGGCCGAGCATCAGGTGATTTGGGGAATGAAGCAGGGGGTGAATTGCGCGCGGAACCTATCGGACGGGGGCTGATTTCACAACCCGGGAACCCGGACTTTACTGATTCGACGGGTACGGGATGCGTGTGCCCGCAGTCTGTGACGCGGGTGTTACGGGCGCCGAATGCTACCCGTTCGCCGCGCCCACCTTCGAAAACCGCCGGCGGATGCGCAGCAGGAGCTGGTCGCAGACGTCACGGTAAGCCGCCAACTTCTGGTCGCGGCTGCCTTCCATGGTGGTGGGATCAAGCGTCGGCCAATACTCGACGTCGGCGGCAAGCGTCCGGGTCAGCTCCAGCGCCTTGTGATGCGCCTCCGGCGACAGCGTGATGATCAGGTCGAAATTCAGCCCTTCCCAATCCTCCAGCTCCTCGAAAGTCTGCGGCTTGTGGGTGGAGATGTCCTGGCCGAGCTCGGCCATCACGGACACCGCGAACGGATCGAGCTCGCCGCGCCTTGCGCCGGCTGACTTCACGTAGAGGCCTTGCGGAAACATGTGCCGCAGCAGGCTCTCGGCCATCGGCGAGCGCACGCTGTTCATGGCGCAAGCGAACAGCACCGATTGCGGATCGCGTGCGCGTGGCGGACCCGCCATCGCGCTTAACCCTTCCAGTGCAGGACAGTAATGAGCGTGAACAGCCGGCGCGAGGTCTCGAAATCGACCCGCACCTTGCCCTTCAGCCGCTCCTGCAGCGTGCGCGAGCCCTCGTCATGGATGCCGCGGCGGCCCATATCGATGGCCTCGATCTTGTCCGGCGTCGCGGTGCGGATCGCCTGGTAGTAGCTGTCGCAGATCATGAAATAGTCCTTCACGATCCGCCGGAACGGCGTCAGCGACAACAGATGTGCGACCACGGGCGTGCCGTCCTCACGGCGGATGTCGAACATCAGGCGGCTGCCGGTGATGCCGATATGCAGCGTGAACGGCCCCTTCCCGTCGGCGCCCTCCGGCGCGAACAGGTTCTGTTCAATCAAATCGTAGATCGCGATCGCGCGCTCATGCTCGATGTCGGGGCCGGAACGGCCGATCGAGTCCTCGTCGAGCGTGACGCCGACGATGCGATTGGTCGAGTCGTCCTGTTCGGGCGGCTGGGTCATGACAGGTTGAGGCGCAATCCAATCGAGCGCGAATGGGCATCTAGCCCCTCCGCCTTGCCGAGAATCATCGCGGCCGGACCGAGCGCACGCAGCTGATCCGGGCCGCATTTCAGGATCGAGGTGCGCTTGAGGAAATCGTGCACCGAGAGCCCCGACGAGAATCGTGCCGAGCGCGCCGTCGGCAGCACGTGGTTGGAGCCGCCGACGTAATCGCCAATCGCCTCCGGCGTGTGCGGCCCGAGGAACACGGCGCCTGCGTTGCGGATCCTTGCGGCGAGCGCGTCGGGATCATGCGTCATGATCTCGAGATGCTCGGCGGCAATCGCATCCGCGAGCGGAATGGCGTCATTGAGGCTCTGCACCATGATGATGGCGCCGAAATCGGCCCACGAGGCGCTGGCGATCGCAGCGCGCGGCAGCGTCTTCAACTGCGCCTCGACGGCCTTTTCGACGTCGGCGGCAAGGCGCGCGGAATCGGTAATCAGGATCGACTGCGCGCTGGAATCGTGCTCGGCCTGTGCCAGCAGGTCGGCGGCAATCCAGTCGGCATTGCCGGTGTCATCGGCGATGACAAGCACCTCCGAGGGACCGGCGATCATGTCGATCCCGACCTTGCCGAACACCAGCCGCTTTGCCGCGGCGACATACGCGTTGCCGGGTCCGACGATCTTGGCGACGGGCGCGATCGTCGCGGTGCCATGCGCGAGCGCGGCAACCGCCTGCGCACCGCCGACGCGATAGATCTCGGTGACGCCGCCAAGCTTTGCTGCCGCCAGGACCAGCGGGTTGAGCTTGCCGTCGGGCGAGGGCACCACCATGACGAGGCGCGCTACGCCCGCGACCTTTGCCGGCACCGCATTCATCAGCACCGAAGACGGATAGGCTGCAGTGCCGCCGGGCACGTAGAGGCCGGCGGATTCGATCGCGGTGTAGCGCCAGCCGAGCTCGACGCCGAGCGAATCGGTGAAACGCTCGTCCTTCGGCAGTTGCCGGCTGTGATAGGTCTCGATGCGATCGCGCGCGAGCTTGAGCGCATCCAGGGTCGCTGCGTCGCAGGCTTTCACCGCGGCCTCGATCTCGGCGGCGGTGACGCGCAGGCCGGATGCATTGAGCGTCAACCGGTCGAACTTTGCCGTGGCCTCGAGCAGGGCGGCATCGCCCCGCTTCGCCACGTCGTCGACGATGGCTCGCGCGGCCGCCTCGACGTCGGCCGAGGCCTCGCGCTTGGCGGCGAGGAAGGCCCCGAATCGCTGGTCAAAATCGGCGCTGCTGCGGTCGAGACGAACGGGCATCTTGGCTTCTAACTGGTTTTTGGGGGCGCGGTTTGGCTCACCAGGCCCCTGCTCAATGGCGCGGCGGGGAAGCTGCGTCAACCCTTGGGCCGGGCCGTTCCCCTCCGGCGTCGTCCTGGCGAAAGCGGAATGCGTGGCCTTGGCATGCCACTTCACCCCTCCCCTTCAGCCTCCAACCCCGCTCCCAGCTGATCCACCCCCAGATCAGTCAGTTCGCATTCCAGGCATTCGACGTCGAGGCGGATGGCGCCGCCTTGGGCAAACAGGAGCAGCGCGCTCCCGCCGGGGGCGTCCTGGCCGTGGAATTCGATGCCGACGAGGTCCAGGACAGTGTCCGGCGCGTCGAGGTCGATGTTGCGCGACTTGCAGGCGAGCACGCGGTCGAAACGGAGGGCCGCCACCAGCCTGCGCGGCTCGGCCTCGCCGTCCAGTGTCTGCTCCCAGTCCAACCGGCTCATGCCGACGACCAGCCGCTTTTCGCTTTGCCGCCAGATGATGTCCGAGGGCTGCACGCGGGCGTCCTGGACGTGGGCCGAGATCACGGAGAGGTCGTCGGCGTCGAGTGCGATCAGTTTGAGCTGGGGAGACATCGACGGCGCTTTCTGCTTCGGGCGGACAGGGCTCAACGCGCGCGGGCGGCGAAATTTCCCTAGAACTAACGCCCCACTGGACTAGAGGCTATTGATATCCTCCATCTCCAGCACCTTTCGCGGATACCCCTCCCGCGCGACCCGGATCATCGCGCGGCCGATCTGCTCCGTCGAGGTGACGAGCCGCGGCGAGACCCGGCGCAGTACCGACCACAGTGGCCAACTTGCTGCATACACGGCCTGCACCCACGCGGTCTTGGAGCGGGCACCGTGGAGCGGTTGGATTGCACCGGGGCGGAACATGTAGGCCGCCTTGAACGGCAGCTTGAGCAGATCGTTCTCGGTCTTGCCCTTGATCCGCGCCCACATCCGCGAACCCTGCTCGGTGGAATCGGTGCCGGCGCCCGTGACATAGACGAATGTCATCTGCGGATTGAGCCGTGCCAGCGCGGTCGCCGCTGCGAGCGTGAGGTCATAGGTGAGATGGCGGTAGCGCTCCTCGCTCATGCCGATCGAGGAGACGCCGAGGCAGAAGAAGCAGGCATCGAAGCCGGTGAGCTGCGCTTCGATCGCCGAGTAGTCCGTGAAATCGCCGTGCGTGATCTCCGTGAGCTTGGCGTGGCGCACGCCGGTCGGGCTGCGGCCGACCACGAGCACGCGATCGATGCCGGCATCGACCAGGCATTCGCGCAAGACGCCCTGCCCGACCATGCCGGTCGCGCCGAAGATGATGATCTGCATCGGGACCTCCCCGACAGGCTCGCGGCTCATGCGGCGGCCGCGATCTCGTCGAAGGATATACCGGTCAACGTCGCCGAGACATCCCACAGCATGGCCGCCGAGGCGAAATCCTTTGCCTGCGGCATGATCTTCGCCGGCCGCGGCGGCCCTTTCAATTCGAAGAACCAGTTGGGACCATAGTAGCCGCCCGGCTCTGCTGCCGGCGAGGTCGCCGCCAACAAAGTCGGCAGCGCGCCTTCCGCGGCAGACTGGCTGATGAAGGGCTGCAGCCACCGGCTCACATGCCACTGGAACGTGTTCGCACCCGGACCGTTCGAAATCAGATCGGTCCGCGCGTAGCCGGGATGTGCGGCAAGGCTCGTCAGACCCCAGCCTGCGGCGAGGCTGCGGCGCTGCAATTCCAGCGAAAACATCAGCATCGCCAGCTTGGACTGGCAATAAGCCCGCCACGGACGATAGGAATGCTTAGCCTGCAGATCGTCGAAATTGATCGCCCCGGAGCGGTGCGCAAGGCTCGAGAGGTTGACGACCCGAGCCGCCTTCGCCCGGCGAAGCTGCGGCAACAGCCGCGCCGTCAGCGCGTAATGACCGAGATAGTTGGTGCCGAGCTGCATCTCGAAACGATCCGCCGTCTGCTGCCGCTTTGGCAGCGCCATCACGCCGGCATTGTTGACGAGCAGGTCGAGCTGCTCGTTGCTGGCGGCGAAGCGCCTGGTAAAATCGGCGACGGAAGCGAGGCTGGCGAGGTCGAGATGCTCGTAGGCGATCAGCGCATTGGGAAAGCGCTCGCAAATGCCCTCGATCGCGCGCAGGCCCTTTGCCTCGTTGCGTCCGGTGAGTATGACAATGGCACCGGCGCCCGCCAGCGCCATCGCCGTCTCGTAGCCGAGGCCGCCCGTCGCTCCGGTCACGACGGCAGTCTTGCCGCTGAGGGAGGGGATGTCTGCCGTGGTCCAGTCGGTCATGCCATAGCTCCGTCGGGGCTGGGAAAGGCCCCGCGACGGGTCTAAATGTGCACTGGGTGCAACTTTGCAAGTGGTGAAGTGATTTGAAGCTTTCGAAAGTCGCCGGGAAATCAGTCAACAGGCGCACCAAGCCATTGCCGGCAGGAGCAAAATCCGCCGATGGCACCGGCCTGCGCCAGCGCAAATTGCAAGCGACCCGCGAGCGGTTGACCCGCGCCGCGATGGCGCTATTCCTGGAGCGCGGTTTCGAGGCCACGACCATCGACGATATTGCGGCCGCGGCGGACGTGTCGCGACGCAGCTTCTTCCATTATTTCGCCTCGAAAGAGGACGTGGTCGCGGCTTGGCAGGAAGGCGCCGCCGCCGCGCTGGTCGCGGAGGTCGTGGCGCGGCCGGCGGGCGAAACCATGCTGACGGCGGCGGAGAACGCGATCGCGGCGGCGCTCAAGCGGATCGATCCGGCGGAGGCTGCGGCCATGTCGCGGCTCAAGCGCGATAATCCCGCGCTTCGGGCGCGCGACCAACTCAAATACGAGAAGCTCGAGCGGGCCCTGGCCGAAGGGCTCGCCCAGCGCGCCAGAACCAAATCGGACCAGCTGAAGGCGCGGCTCGTCGCCATGATCGCCACCGGCGCGATGCGCGTCGGCGGCGAGAGCTGGATCGCCGGAGGAGCGCGGGAGAAGCCGGAAGCTTTCGTCAAGCGCACCTTCGACGCGATCAGGGCAATCTTGGCGTGAGGCCGCTCACTCCCTAAAGAACGCCAGCAGGTCGGCGTTGATGGTCTCGGCGTGCGTCGTCGGCATGCCGTGCGGGAAGCCCTTGTAGGTCTTCAGCGTGCCGTTCTTCAACAGCTTGGCCGACAGCGGCGCGGAGTCGGCGTAAGGCACGATCTGGTCGTCGTCGCCGTGCATCACCAGCACCGGCACATTGATCTTCCTCAAGTCCTCGGTGAAGTCGGTCTGCGAGAACGCGACGATGCCGTCATAATGGGCCTTCGCGCCGCCCATCATGCCCTGGCGCCACCAGTTCTGGATCACCGCTTCCGACGGCTTCGCGCCGGGACGATTGTAGCCATAGAAGGGGCCAGCCGCGATGTCGCGGTAGAAGCTGGCGCGGCCGGCAGCGAGCTGCACCTGGAAATCGTCGAACACGCTCTTGGGCAGGCCGCCGGGATTGGCCGCGGTCTGCAGCATCAGCGGCGGCACCGCCGAGAGGATCGCGGCCTTCGCCACCCGACTCTCGCCGTGGCGCGCGATGTAATGCACCACTTCGCCGCCGCCGGTGGAGTGGCCGACATGGATCGCGTTCTTGAGATCGAGATGGGCCGTCACGGCCGCGAGATCATCGGCATAATGATCCATGTCGTGGCCGTCGGCGACCTGCGACGAACGGCCATGGCCGCGACGGTCGTGCGCGATGACGCGATAGCCGTGCGTCACGAAGAACATCATCTGCGCGTCCCAGTCGTCGGCCGACAGCGGCCAGCCGTGGCTGAACACGATCGGCTGGCCCGAGCCCCAGTCCTTGTAGAATATCTCGACGCCGTCCTTTGTGGTGATGGTAGGCATTGTCAAGCTCCTTGAATGATCAGGCGAACGCCATCGGCTTGAAGCGGCGCCAGGCGCCGATGGTGAGCACCACGAAGAACACCAGCACGAGGCCCTGCACCACGGCGAACACGGGACCTCCCGGTGGATTTGGTGCCACGGCAGGTGCGAGCGCGGCGAGCGCCGGCACCTTCAGGAACGACTGGATTACCAGCACGAAGACGTTGAAATACAGCGAGATCATCGCGGTCACGATGTAAACCGGACGCCAGATGCCAGAGAGCTTCATGCCGTAGATCGCGAGACAGGCGATCGCGAGCAGGACCAGCGAGATGATGCCGATGATATGCGACGGCAGCAGCTCCTTGAACGGAAACAGGAAGCCGGTGGCGCTGGTGAGGATCGTGAACAGCAGGAAGATCGCGGTGAGGCCCGGCATCGGCTTCGAGCCGAGCAGGCCAAACATCACGACGAGGCCGGCGACGATGCCGATCAGGCTGATGATGACATGAACCAGCGTGAAGGCGGGCAAGCTCAACCCAAGAACCATGACATCTCTCCTAATCTCCGCATTGGGATCGGATTGATATTACGGTCCTCATCGGATTGCCACCTGCGCGACGTCACACATGCGTGCGCAGCCATGCGTCATCGTGCGAATCGAAAACGCATGGCTGAATTTTTGCACCGCTGTCGCAAACGACGGCAGATTGTGGTGCGTAGCCCGGATGGAGCG
>NZ_JBVVPQ010000087.1:19276-26474 GCF_055811695.1 Bradyrhizobium sp. MI1.3
TTTGTGGGGGGGCTCCCGCGCGCCCCCCCTACTCTCCCCCCGGGTTACCCCCACACAAACCGCGGGGCCCCCCGATTACGCTATCGCTCCATCCGGGCTACACGACAAAACTCGCGGCGGCTCAGACTTCCTTGGTGTCGAAGATCAGGAGGTCGGCGCCGCCACTGGCGAATTTCGGCACGTCGCCGGCGGCCGCCTTGCCTGCTTCGCTGCCGAAAGCCGACTGGATGGCGGCGACGTTGTCGAAGGTGAGAATGGCGACGAGGTGAATTCCGGAAGGTCCGGCGGGGGAGCCGACCGTGCCCGTGCTCACGGCGTATTTCTTCAAGCCGGGAAGTTTCTTGGCGAGCGGGATGTGAGTCTCGGCATAATGCTTGTCGAAGGCCGCAGCATCCTTGGGCGTCTTGTAGAGCACGACGAGTTCAGCCATTTAGTCCTCCCGTTGAAATTTGTTCTGTTAGATCCTCATGGTGAGGAGCGTGCGAAGCACGCGTCTCGAACCATGAAGGCCCGGCTTTGGCAGCTGGGCCTTCATCCTTCGAGACGCGGCCTGCGGCCGCTCCTCAGGATGAGGGGAGATAGTCACGCATCACCCGGCAAGATGGCAAGCCAGATTCGGCTTGCCGTCCGCTCGTCTTCTGCTTGACTAAAGCGCCGGTTTTGCGGCGTCGCCGAGGAAGCCGTGCAGGGAGGCCACGACCTGCGCGCCTTCGCCGATGGCGCCGCCGACGCGCTTGACCGAGCCGGAGCGGACGTCGCCGACGGCGTAGACGCCGGGCACCGAGGTCTCCAGCGGCGCCACCAGTCGGCCCTGGTTCTGCTCGGACTGCGCGCCTGTGACGACGAAGCCGCCGCGATCGAGCGTCACGCCGCAGCCGTCGAGCCAATTGGTGGCGGGATCGGCGCCGACGAACAGGAAGAGATTGCGGATATCCGCGAAATCCTCGTCATCAGACAGCCGGCTCTTCCAGCGGATGCGCCGCAGTAGCGAGGCCTCGTCGCCTTCGAGCGCCGTGATCTCGGTG
Organism: Bradyrhizobium sp. MI1.3; assembly: GCF_055811695.1. Taxonomy (NCBI): domain Bacteria; kingdom Pseudomonadati; phylum Pseudomonadota; class Alphaproteobacteria; order Hyphomicrobiales; family Nitrobacteraceae; genus Bradyrhizobium; species Bradyrhizobium sp. MI1.3. The sequence goes on from NZ_JBVVPQ010000087.1 coordinate 20,302, forward strand.
TTGAACATCAGTTCGATGTTCGGCGTGGCTTCGATGCGCTCGATGAGATAGCGCGACATGCTGGCGCCAAGCCCGCCGCCGCGGATGATCATCAGCACTTTCTTGGCGTGCCCCGACAGGAAAACAGCGGCCTGCCCCGCGGAGTTGCCAGCACCGACCAGCGCCACCTCTTCGCCGGCGCACAGCTTCGCCTCGACCGGCGAGGCCCAATACCAGACGCCACGCCCTTCGAACTTGTCGAGGTTCTCGATCTCGGGCCGGCGATAGCGCGCGCCGCTTGCGACCACCACCGCGCGCGAATGCAAGGGATCACAGCCGTCGAGCGCCACCGAAAACGCGCCGTCCTTGCGCGTGCAGTCGAGCGACTTCACCGTCACCGGGATCATGATCTCCGCGCCGAACTTTTGTGCCTGGTTGAAGGCGCGCGCGGTCAGGGCCTGGCCGGAAATTCCGGTCGGAAAGCCGAGATAATTTTCGATGCGCGCGCTGGCGCCGGCTTGGCCGCCGAAGGCGCGGGTGTCGAGCACGGCGACCGAGAGGCCTTCGGACGCGGCATACACGGCGGTAGCGAGCCCGGCCGGTCCAGAGCCGACGATCGCGACGTCGTAGATGCGGTCGTTGCGCGGGCCGCCGATCATGCCGATCGCGCGCGCAAGCTCGGTTTCGCCGGGATTGCGCAGCACCGCACCATCGGGGGTGACGACCAGCGGCCAATCGTCCGGCTTGGGCGAATAACGCGCGATGACATCGGCGGCGTCGCGATCGCGCGCGGGATCGAGCAGATGATGCGGCTGACCGTTGCGGGTGAGGAAGCCCTGCAACCGCACCACGCCTGCCGAATGCGACGGACCGATCAGCACCACGCCGCCAACGCCGCCCTGGAGTAGATTGACCCGGCGCAGAATCAGCGCGCGCATGATGCGCTCGCCGAGCTCGGCCTCGGCGACCAGCAGCGCGCGCAGCCGCTCCGGTGGCAACAGCAGCGTCTCGACATCGCCTTCGGCGCGGCCGTCGACCAGCGCCGGCCGTCCCGAGAGCTGGCTCAACTCGGCCAAAAATTGCCCCGGCCCCTGGTCGATCAACGGGGTGACATGGCCAAGGCCGTCGCGCTGGGTGATGGCGACGTGGCCCTTCAGCACGACGAACATGCCCGGCCCGGGCTTGCCGGTCTCGAACAGGAATTCCCCATCGGCGTAGTTGCGGACCTCACCGAAATGCCTCATCCGCTCGATCTCGGCTGATGTCAGCGCCGGAAAGGTCTGCTCAGGGCGGGTGAACCGCGACATCTGCGCGTCACCGTCGGGTCGTTGCTGCTCGTCCTGCCCCATTGCCACGGCCATGCACTCCAAAAAATTCTAGTCGCCGGTCTTGTCGGCTATCTTGCCGGCGGTCCCCTCATTTAGGGAATCATCTTCGTTCTGCGAGGGGCCGCCACTTGCGGCCCGTTCGCGCGCCTGCATCCTTCGCCGCTTCAGGTTTTCGCGCAGCGCCGATTTGAGCCGGTCGTCGCGGGACGCCCTCGCCTGTCTGGAGTCCTGCTTCGTGCTCTTGTCGTTCTGGTCTGCCATCGAGGTCCATTACAGCGATCGGCGATAACATGCCCGAGGAATAAGGCAGCTCAAGAGGGCCGCGCGATCCGATCGTGCGAAAATCGAAATGGATCGAATCCGGCGCATCGGGCAACTGGCCAGTTGGGTGGGGATATCGGAACCGAATCCGCGGAAAGTCGGCCGTTTCGAGCCAAAACAGGCATTTTGGCCCCGATATCGACCCGATTTTATCGCTTTGGCGGAGCTAGCAAGCTTGCACAGGAGGGGGGCTTGTGGCAGATATCGGCCCGCTTGGTAGGCCCCTCGTGGCGGCCGATTCTTACCCCAGCACATGCTGCCGTAGCTCAGTGGTAGAGCACTCCATTGGTAATGGAGAGGTCGACAGTTCAATCCTGTCTGGCAGCACCATTCCCTCGCTCAAATCGCACATGAAGCAGCCTTCTCGCGGCATGAGATGCCCGAGTTTTGCTTTTTTTACCTTGGCTCTCCTCTGTGAAGAGGGCGCAGGGAAGACCGGGTGCCGGCTGGCACCCGCGGTCCGCTGCGCGAAAGTGTAGCGCAAAGAGACCGCACAGCAGCATACAGGTGACGCCGAACACTCGGCCTTCCCTGCGCAGTGGGTTGACGGCTTATGCCGCGCTCTCCCCGGCGACGAGTTCCTTTTTGTCACCGTCGCCTTGCGAATTGACGATGGACAAAGACCCGGTAGAGCCCCGATCCATCTCCGCAAGGCTTGACCGTAGCAACGACGGCCAGGACCACACGATTTTGCCGTACGCAGCGATCCGGCTTCGCCAAGAGGCTTCGCCGGACACGTCCTGCTTCGCCCAAAAGGACTTCGCAGGGCGTTGGCGCCGTTCGTCCGCACGCTAGACAAGACCTCACGAGGTTCATCTCGCCCTGGTCCCCGCCTTCGTGCCCGACGCTGCCGCGTCCACCACCCCCCGATCCACGTTCGTTACGACGGACGATCGCCCCTCTCCCTGGACCGGGATGGTGGATTGATACTGTGATTCCGAATTTCGGTAAAGTGGAATATTTTTGTGAGAGGGGATTGACGGGATTTTGCGGAAGGTGGGTGTTTTGTCCGACGGGTCAGATTGGCATGACCGACGTTAGCCTTAGGCGGCCATGGCGGGCGTTATTGGGAATCGTCTTCATCTGATGCGAGTACAGCGCGAACAACGTCGCCCAGGTTTATGCTGAGGCGCGCTCTCGCTTCATTTTCGTCTTCAGCATGCACCACGTATGACGCTTTCGGCAGAACGATGGTGAGAACTCTTACGACGGCTCCTAGTTCTGCTTCTTGTTCATCGCTAAACGGATCGTTGACTGAAGCCAATTTCTTCATTCTCTCGAAGATACCGGGAGTGTGGTCCTCTAAGGCAGCAACGGCTTCCTGTATCTGCTCGTCGGTATAGAACGTGCCCATGAAAACATCTCAGCTCGTAGGATGGGTAGAGCGCAGCAAAACCCATCGAGGCCTCGTTCGGTGACGAAATATGATGGGTTTCGCAGTGCTCTACCCATCCTACGCACTGTGCCCGGTAAACCGATCATCAGACCGGCGAAGCCGTCGGCATAGCTCGCGATTAATGTTTTGCAGGACGATCACATAGGCATGGATATCGGCCTTGTAGCAGGCGTAGAGCTTTTGGGCCGTCAGCTCGTACAGCACCGTCGGACTCTCCGCGATCACCGTGGCGGAACGATTCTGCATTTCGATCAGCGTCATCTCGCCGAAGAAATCGCCGGGCTCCAGAACGGAGATCGGGATCACGCGCCCCGCATTCGCCCGTTTGCTCACCGCCAGCCGGCCGGATTTGACGATGAACAGCGAGCGTCCGGGCTCGCCCTCCGTCACGACGGTTGCTCCGGTATCAAATCGGCACTCGACCAGCATCGACATCAGGAGGTCGAGACTTTGATCCGGGATACCGCCGAAGAACGGTGTGGCGAGCAGGAATGCTTTCAGGTCGGGGACACTGACGGCCATCGCGCGAGGATAATCTTCACCGCCATCCGCGGCAAGCAGGGCAGATGCGGGCGCTGACGAAGCCGACATGTTGGAATAAAGAGGTCAGCGGAAGTTTCGTGTCTCGTAGGGTGGGCAAAGCGAAGCGTGCCCACCAACCACTGTGATAGGTAGATAGATGGTGGGCACGGCGCTACGCGCCTTTTGCCCACCCTACGCTTACCACCCCTACGCACTCTCACCGCGCAGCGTCCGCTTTCGCCAGAGGTCAGCCATGAGCTTGACGGTCGCTGCGAGCACGAGCGCGCACAGCGCCGCCTTCGAGGCTGTCTCCATCGTCCCCTCGATCAGCAGGCAATGGGCCACGCTGCCTGCGACGATGACGATCGCGAGGGGAATGTGGACGATGCGCCAGGTGCGCAGCCGCAGTCCCAGGCGGCGGCGCAACGCGGCCAGGACCGCAACGATGAAGATGGCCCACATCGCGGTCACGCCGAAGGGGGAGAACGGCGTCGGTGAGGTATAGGTCAGGGCGTCGATCATATCGGGCGGACTGGTGATCCAGAGGCCGGCGACGTGGATCACCACCGCCAGAGCGAGCGCGCCGCCGATCCAGCGATGGGCGCGCCGGCCGCGATAGGCCGACAGGCCCGGCAAATATCCGCCGATTAGCAGGGGCTGAGCGAGCACGAGACCGAGCGCGACGATGCCCGCGAAGCCGGCGAGGATGTAGAGCGGGCCGCGCCATGCGAGTTGCTCGCTTGTTGCGGCGGCGGCGATCGGCACGCCGATGGCCAAGGCAAGGGCGACCCAGATCAGGGGCGCCCGGGCCGATCGCCACCCTTTCATTCGCAATGCGGTCAGGCCGGCTGCAGCACGAAATGCGCTTCCAGGCTGGTTTCCTTTGGGCTCCGCATCACCGGCCGCAGGAAGACGGTTTTGAACTCGCCGCTGTCATAGGCGAGATGGCCATGCGGCTGGCCGAAGATGGGAATGATCTGCGGCATCTCGAGCCGGAACTTGCCGTCCTTGTCGGTGAGCGTGGCGCCATGACTCTGCGGCTCGTGCTCTTGTCCCTCGGTGGTGTGCGCCCAGATCTGGATGCGCTGGCTTGCGAGCGGCGCGCCGTCGCCGGCGCGGCGCACGGTGCCGCTCATCCAGAAGCCGCCCTTGCCGATCCGCTCCACGATCGCTGCGCCCTTGCGGTAATTGTTCGCGCCGCCCGACATCGTCTCGGTCGGCGCGAGCCCGTCCGCGCGGGCGGCCGGCAGCAGGCCGGAAACGCCGGTTGCCAAAATCCCGGTGGCGAGGGCCGAGCCGCCAGCGGCAAGGAGGTTGCGGCGATTGAGTAGGACCGTGGTCATGTCGGTTCCTCCTGCAACAGAGCAGTGGCTCCGGGAATGGTACAACAACAGACGCGAGACGCCCAGTTGGGGCGAGGGGTGGAACGGGGCGCGATGACGGTGTTGTGAATGGGGTTTAGGCCGCTCGAACAGCTTCGTAGGATGGGTAGAGCGAAGCGAAACCCATCGAGCCTTGTTCGATGAAGACGCATGATGGGTTTCGCTGCGCTCTACCCATCCTACGCGCCGACACTACATGTATTCTCAGCCGCCGCGCGTCATCCTCCTCCACTTCGGTACCGAAATGATCCCCTTCTCCGTGCTCGACCTCGCACCCATCCGCCAGGGTGGCGACGCGTCACAAGCGTTCCGCAATTCGCTCGATCTCGCCCGGCACGCCGAAGGTTGGGGCTACAAACGGTTCTGGCTGGCCGAGCATCACAACATGACGGGCATCGCGAGCGCGGCGACGTCGGTGGTGATCGGGCATGTCGCGGGCGGCACCAAAACCATCCGCGTTGGCTCCGGCGGGATCATGCTGCCGAACCATTCACCGCTGGTCATCGCCGAGCAGTTCGGCACGCTGGCCTCGCTCTTTCCCGGGCGGATCGATCTTGGGCTCGGCAGGGCGCCGGGCACCGACCAGTTCACCGCACGCGCGCTGCGCCGCGATCTCGCCACCAGCTCCGAGAATTTTCCGCAGGACGTGCTGGAGTTGCAGGCGCTGCTCGGCGACGTCAAGCCGAACCAGACCATCCGCGCCGTGCCGGGCATGGGGACGAAGGTGCCGCTGTGGATCCTGGGATCCAGCACCTTTGGCGCGCAGCTCGCAGGCATGCTCGGTCTGCCGTTCGCGTTCGCCTCGCATTTCGCGCCGCAGATGATGATGCCGGCGCTGCGCGAGTATCGCGCGCGGTTCGAGCCGTCGGCGCAGCTGGACAAGCCCTATGCAATGGTCGGCGTCAACGTGTTCGCCGCCGATAGCGAGGCGGACGCGCAACGCATGTTCTCCTCGCTGCAGCAGCAGTTCATCAATCTTCGCCGCGGCACGCCCGGCCCGCTGCCGCCACCGGTCGACGACATGGACGCGCTGTGGTCGCCGGCGGAAAAGGCCATGGTCGGGCAGTCGCTGTCCTGCTCGGCGGTCGGCTCGCCTGACATGGTCGAAGCGAAGCTGAAGGCTCTGATCGCCGAGACCGGCGCGGACGAACTGATGACCACGGGCCAGATCTACGATCACGTTGCGCGACTGCACTCGTTCGAGATCGCGGCTGGGGTAATGGACCGGCTGGCGGGGTGAGCGCA
>NZ_JBVVPQ010000088.1:0-26337 GCF_055811695.1 Bradyrhizobium sp. MI1.3
TGAGGCCGCGCGCCAGCATCCGGGTTGCGAGTGCCATGGCCCAGGGAACAAGGTGGTCTGCGACGGTCCGGTAGAGCAGCAGTGCGATCATGGTCGTCTCCTGTTGCGACCCAAGATGCGCCGGCCCGAGGCCCAATTCGATTACCTCCGACGTAATGGAAGGGCCGAAATCTGCGTGCTAGGTTTTCGACCATGACCGCACATGCATCCACGGCACAGGCCGAACGCAGCCAGCCGGTCCATATCGGCGACCATCTGCGCGAATGGCGGCAGCGCCGCCGCATGAGCCAGCTCGATCTCGCCGGCGAGGCCGAAATCTCGGCGCGGCATTTGAGCTTCGTCGAGACTGGCCGTGCCGCACCCTCTCGCGACATGGTGCTCAGACTCGCCGAGCGCCTCGACGTGCCCTTGCGCGAACGCAACGTGCTGCTGGTCGCCGCCGGCTATGCCCCGGCCTTTCCGCAGCGCCCGCTGGAGGATCCCGCCTTGAAATCAGCCCGCCAGGCGATCGACCTCGTCCTTAGGGCGCATGAGCCCAATCCGGCGCTGGCTTATGACCGCCACTGGAATCTGGTCTCCGCCAACCGCATGCTGGCGCCGCTGCTCGCCGGCATTCCGCAGCGACTGCTCGGTCAGCCCTTCAACGTGCTGAGGCTTGCCTTCCATCCCGAGGCTCTGGCACCGCGCACGGTCAATCTCGCGGAATGGTGCGGGCATCTCCTGGAGCGGTTGCACCGGCAATGCGAGGCGACCGCCGATCCCGAGCTGATCAAGCTGTACAACGACCTGAAGAGCTATCCGATCCCGGCGCGTGCGGCGCCGCTGTCGAGCGACAATGTCGCGATCCCCTTCAAGCTGCGCCACGACGGGGAGATACTAAGTTTCTTCTCCACCACCATGGTGTTCGGTACGCCGGTCGACATCACGCTATCGGAGCTGGCTCTGGAAACCTTCTTCCCGGCCGACGAGCGCACTGCCGAGCGGCTCCGACAAATGGCAGCAGCCATGAGCTAGCGGCCTTGCCTCGGAATGGGTTCGGCTTATCTTTGGGCACAACCCGCAACGCCCGAAGGAGGCGCTCATGAGCACCCTAAAGCCGCTCCAGATTGACGTCGTCTCCGACGTGGTATGCCCCTGGTGCTATATCGGCAAGCACCGGATCGAGAGCGCGCTGGCGCTGGTGCCCGACGTTCCGGTCAAGCTCAATTTCCGTCCCTTCTTCCTCAATCCCTGGGTGCCGTCCGAGGGCATCAGCCGGGAGGAGTATCTCACCAAGAAGTTCGGCTCGGTCGAGGCCTATAAGGGCATTGCGGGACGCGTCGTTGCGGCCGCGGGCGAAGAGGGGCTCGTCTATCGGCCAGAGCTGGTCGCGCGTCAGCCCAACACCACCGACTGCCACCGCCTGATCCTCTGGGCCGAGGCGATCGGCAAGGCGCCCGAGATGAAGCAGCGCCTGATGGAGCTCTACTTCCGCGACGGCGGCGACCTCACCGATGTGAACGTGCTTGTGCAGGCGGCTGCCGATGTCGGCCTCGATCCCGACGACGTGCGCAAGCGCCTCGCCACCGACGAGGACGTCGCGCGCGTATCGGCGGACGCGCAGGAAGCCGCCGAGAAGGGCATCTCCGGCGTGCCGACCTACGTGTTCGCGCAAAAATACGCCGTCTCCGGTGCGCAGGATCCCAACATGCTCGCGCGCGCCATCCGCGAGGTCTCGGCGGAGATCAACGCCCAGGCGGCTGAGTAGGAGCTATCCTATTTACGAAGCAGGCGAACTGCGCGGCGCGCCGCCGCGTAGGCGATGCCGTGCGCCGCGAGCGCTCCGTGAACGAGCGCGACGATGGGGTCGTTCCGCAGCAACGGTATCAGCACGTCGCCGACGGCGAAACGCCCGCGCCAGATCGGGTTGATCATGGGGTGATCGGCGCTCGCGGTGGAATCCGCGCTGGCAATGGCCGGATCGGCGCAGAGGCGGCGGGTGAGCTCGAGCGTAAGCTGCACGCCCGGCGAATATCTTGCGAAGCGCTCGTCGATGCCGAGCTTGAAGAAGAAGGCGCGGTCCTGATGGCGCAGTACGATGCCGGCGGCCACCGGCATCGCGCCGGCGCGAAGGGTGACGATCTCGCATTGCGCGGTTTCTGCCAGCGCGGGAACGGCGCGGCGGATGAAGGTTGCATCGCCGGCATGCTGGACCAGCGCGGTTCCGCGCTTGCCCTTCCAGCCACTAGCTTCGAGCTGCAAAAATGTCTCGAGCGCCGGCCTGATCTCGTCGGGGCTGCGCGCGACGTCGAACACGGCCGCGCCGTGTTCTTCGAGACGATGGCGTTGGCGGCGTAGCTCCTTGAGCTTTTTGGTGCCGAGCGCGTCGCGAAGCAGCGTCTCACCGTCCTGGGTCGCGTCGAGGCTGGCGCGGATGTAGGAGTTGAGGAGGCGCGGCTTCAGGCCGTCGCGATTCAGAACCTGGTTGAGGGCGGTCATTGCCGCCCCATCGAGCGCGACATCGTTCAGCACGAGCGCATGCGCTCCGGCCGCGCGGGCCTGCTGCAACAGGCGCGCCGCTGCCTCGATCCGGGCATCGCGGTCGATCAGCGGGCTGCACAGCGTACCATAGGGATGCGCGCTCACCAGCGCGGGCAGGGGGATCTTCCATGCCCGCCAGAGCGAGATCACCGGCATCAGCCCGATCAGCCGCGATCCATCGCATGCGGAAAGCGCCGAGGCATCGGTGCGGCCGCGCGCGGTTGCGCTGACAGCGAGCTCCCAGCCCGGCAGGTAATATCCGTTCGGCTCGATCGCGCGCTGCGCGAGTGCGCGCCACTGGCTGGGTTCGATCGCCGTAAGCGGGACACGCGCGCGCGCCGCCGCGGCATGCTTTGCCGATGCCGGATTGATCGCAGCCTGGTGCGCGATATCGACCACGTCCCGTCGTCCCCGTTCAGGAGGCCATGCTTAGCGCAAAGATTGGAAAATACCGTTGGGACGCCGCTTCAATTCGAGTGGTAATATTAACGTCCCGTTGAGCATGCGGCCACGAGCCGCCGCATGGCGATTGCATAGGGTGGCAGAAGGCTGCCGGACGACCTCGGCCTGCATGGTTCGAGACGCCCGCTTGGGCGGGCTCCTCACCATGAGGGTCTGAAATCTCGCCGCAAACCGCGACCTCATCCTGAGGGCCCGCCCCAGGCGGGCGTCTCGAAGGATGGCCGCAAGCAAGCTTTCCGCCGCATCTTTCAGCTGCGATAGGCCTGGCATGCAGCGGGAGACAGCTGGCTATCGGTCACCCGGCACGAAATGGTCGCGCGCGCTTGCTCGTCCGCCGCCGGCAGTGTCGGTGATCCCGATGTCGATGTCGCGCGAGGTCTGCGGCAGCTGCGTCGGGCCGACCTGCACCGACAGCCGGACCTCGCGGGTCTGATCCTGCCCGACCTCGACGACGGGCTTGCCGTCAGCTGCAACCTCGATGCCGGCGACGCGAATTGTCGCGCCCGGCAGGCCGGAGACCTCGAGCGCAAACGACCGCTGCTCGCCCTTGTTGAGGATGCGCAGGGTGTAGTCGTTGCGGACGCCGCCACCGGCGAGCTGAACGAAGAGTGGATTGCGCTCGTGTAGCACGTTGACGTCCATCGTCGCACGCGTGGCGAGCGCGTAGAGCATGATGCCGCCAGCGATGGCAATGGCCGCGGTATAGATCAGGGTGCGCGCGCGGATGATGCGGTAAATCGGCGCCTTGCCCTCGCTCCGGCGCTGCATGTTGATGTCGGTATCGTAGCCGATCAGGCCGGCGGGCCGGCCGATCTCCCGCATCACGTTGTCGCAGGCGTCGATGCACAGGCCGCATTGGATGCAGCCGAGCTGGATGCCGTGCCGGATGTCGACGCCGGTCGGGCAGACATTGATGCACTGGTGGCAGTCGATGCAGTCGCCCGCGATGTCGCCATGGGTGCGGGCGACCTGCGCCTTCTTCACCGACATGCGTGGCTCGCCACGGTCGCGGCGATACGTGACGTTGAGCGCCCATTCGTCGGTCAGCGCCGCCTGGATGCGCGGCCAGGGACACATGTAGATGCACATCTGCTCGCGGGCGTAACCTGCAAAGACGTAGGTCGTTGCGGTCAGGATGCCAATCCAGAGATAGGCGATGAACGGCGCCTGGACGGTGGCGAGCTCCTTCACCAGCGTCGGCGCGTCGGCGAAATAGAGCACCCAGGCGCCGCCGGTCCACCAGGCGATCATGATCCAGAGAAAGTGCTTGGTTGCGACCTTCCGGATGTGACCAAAGGTCCAGTAGCGCTTGTCGCCCAGCATGCGCTCGCGCCGGTCGCCCTCGACCCAGCGTTCCACTGCATAGAACAAATCGGTCCATAACGTCTGTGGGCACATGTAGCCGCACCAGATACGACCGGCCACCGCGTTCATCAGGAACAGCACCATGGCGGCAATGATGAGCAGGCCCGTGAAGTAATAGACCTCCTGCGGCCACAGTTCGATGAAGAAGAAATAGAACCGGCGATGCGGCAAGTCGACCAGGACAGCCTGGTTCGGCAGGCCGGGTCCGCGGTTCCAGCGAATGAAGGGCAGCAGATAATAGGTCCCGAGCGTGACGCAGAGGATCGCCCATTTGATGCGACGGAACGGCCCGTGGACCGATTGCGGGTAGACCTTCTTCCGCTTCTCGTAGAGCGGTCCCTCGATGATGGTGTCGTCGGTCATCCTGCGCTCCTCGCGTCTAGCGCAAGCGAGAGGCCTATCCGGGAGTGCAGAAGAGGCGGTACAGCGTCTCCAGCAACGCGCGGACTTCCTGGCTCGCGATACTGTAGTATATCGTCTGACCATCCCTTCTGGGTTTGACCAGGCTCAATGCGCGCATCTTGCCGAGATGCTGAGATAGTGCGGCCGACGACAGGCCCGCGATGTCGGCGAGTTCGCCGACCGACTTCTCGCCGTCCAGCATGTTGCAGAGGACCAGCAGTCGCTTCGGATTGCCCATGGCCGTGAGGAGGCGGGAAGCCTCCTCGGCCTTCTCCTCAAGCGCGACCAACTCTTGATTGCGGAGCTTGCGTTTCATGGCCGACATATATTAGTATATTCGAAAATACGAAAGAACTAAAGTAAAGGTATCCGCCCGCGCCTGGCGTGCTCGATCCGGAGGTCGCATGGTCTCGACATCATTTACGCCAATCGCCTCCCTTGTTGGCGGTGCGCTGATCGGCTTGTCTGCCGTTCTGCTGATGTGGGCGACGGGGCGGATCGCCGGCGTCAGCGGCATCGCGGCGCGGCTGTTTCCCCCTTACGAGGACCGCCAATTTCCTGGCCGGCTTGCCTTCATCGCAGGCCTCGTCGCCGCGCCCGTGCTCGTGCTGCTCGTCACCGGAAGCCTGCCGGCGCAGACAATCGAGGCGAATCCGGTCGTTTTGATTGTCGGCGGCTTGCTTACGGGCTTCGGTTCGGTCTGGGGCAGTGGCTGCACCTCCGGCCACGGCGTCTGCGGCCTGTCGCGGCTCTCGGCGCGCTCGCTGGTCGCGACCATGACCTTTATGGCGACCGGCATGGCGACGGTCCTCGTGATGCGGCACTGGAACTGATGGCGATGGCTATACCGGTTCAATTCTTGATCGGCGTGATTTTCGGCCTGGGCCTGATCGTCTCGGGCATGGCGAATCCGGCGAAGGTCCTGAACTTCCTCGACGTCGGCGGCATCCCGGCGGGGACGTGGGATGCGAGCCTTGCCTTCGTGATGGCCGGCGCGGTGGCCGTGACTTTCACCGGCTTCAAACGTGTCCTGAAGCTCGCGCGGCCCTACTTCGCCGAACGATTTTATCTTCCGAGGCGCAACGACATCGATCCCAGGATCATCGCAGGCCCCGCGATCTTCGGTGTGGGTTGGGGACTGGCGGGCTTCTGTCCGGGGCCGGCGCTGACCGCTCTCGGATTTGGCTCCGTGTCTGCCGTCATCTTCGTCGTTGCGATGAGTGCCGGCATGGCGCTCGCCCGCTTCGTCGCTCACCTCCCGTCATTGACGCGCTTCGTCACGCCGGCCGATCCGTTCGACACCTAGAGTAAACGCAGAGAGTAAGTCATGGACAAGAATTACCCCGAGATCACCCGCCAAATCTCCGCCAACATGCGCAAGCTGCGCAGCGACATTCCCGACACCATGAAGGGATTTTCCGCGCTTGCACAGGCCGCCACGCGCGACGGCGCGCTGGACAAGAAGACCAAGGAAATGATTGCGCTCGCGCTCGGCGTTGCCGCGCATTGCGATGGCTGCATCGGCTTCCATACCGAAGCCCTGGTCAAGCTCGGTGCAACGCGCGAGGAGGTCGAGGAGACGCTCGGCATGGCCGTCTACATGGGCGGCGGGCCGTCGCTGATGTATGCCGCGGATGCGATCGCGGCCTACGAGCAGTTCCAGCAGCAGACAGTTGCTGCCTGACGTCTGCGACACGAATCGCATGGGCGGGACCGGACGAGTTGTCTCGTTCGGTCCCGCCTGTCATGTCATCATTGATTACCAGCGGTCCCCGCCGACACCGACGCCAACACTGACGCCGGGCGCGCGGATACCGACGCCGCCGCGCGGACCATCGTCCCAGTCGCGATAGGTGCGGCGCTCATAGTAGCGGTCGCGCGGCATGGTCGCATAGGAGTCGCGCACGATCACGCGCGAGCCGCCGCGGGTGCGATAGCAATTGCCGGAATCGTCGCAGACCAGCCGCACTTGCTGGACGAGATCGGGGCTGGTGTATTCGCTGGTCGTATAGACGTCGGCGGCCTTCGCGCCGCTCACCGCTGCCAAGGCTCCGACACCAGCCAGCAATGCAATCGTGAATGTCCTCATCATGTCCTCCTCGAAACTGCCCTCGGCGGTAACAAGAAGGGGAGGCCATGATCGTTCCGGCAAAATTACAGGTTTTTCCCGGAACCGGATCGGATGTCGGCTTGATCTGCTTCCTAGATCGGCTCGTAGCTTTCCGACCCGCAGATGTCGTCCGCTTCGGCGCGGCGGCGATCGACCACCTTTCCGCCCGATATGGTCACGATGTAGGTCTGTGGCCCGAGCGGCGATCCGGTCGCCGAGGTGAGCTGGGCGCGGACGCAAGCTGTCCAGCCCGGTCCCCGCACCTCACGATGGGGTGAGGCGACATGCACCTCACGCGGATAGGCCGTGCTGAGGAAGACGAATTCGATCTGCTCGCGCACGACGCGTTTGACGTCGGGGGCCGCTTCGGGCGGCGGCTGCTCGGCCTCCTTCATGCGCATGAACTCGGGCACCGGTGCGCGGCTGTCGGCAAAGCCGCAGGCCCCGAGCGCGAGCGCGCTGGCCAGCAGCGCGGCGTGAGCAATAATCCGTAACATCCGTGAAGGTCCCCTGCGGGCCAAAATATAGGCACGAATGCGATCCGACGAAGACCCGGCCAATCAAGATTTGCTGAAGCCAGGATTTCTTGAAGCCAAGATTTCCTGGAGCAAGATTCCTGGAGCAAGATTTCCTGGAGCCAGAATTTCCTGAAGCCCTGGACCCCGCGGCATTGGCTATTCCATAATTGCCGGCTAGTTTGTACCCCAGACGAGGGGGATTGCGCCCATGAGGATTTTGGTCATAGCGGCCGCCGTGCTGGCGCTGGCGGTTGCCTCCGCGCAGGCGCAGATGGGCGGCGGCAGGCGTCAGCCTAACGAGGGCGGCCAGAAGGCGGACAACAAGCCCAAGGTCGACGAGAAGGCCTACAAGGCCGCGCTCGAGCGCATTCCCGAATCCAAGGAGAAGTACGACCCTTGGAGCGGGGCGCGTCCGCCTGAACCCGCCAAGAAGCCGAAATAGGTGAGGCGGGCGCTGGCGACCCGCCCCCGGTATTTGGCAGCTCTCATCACGCTCCTCTTGTTTTCGGCGCGGCCAGGCCTCGCCTGGGAGAGCTGGGGTGGCGATCCCGGTGGCTCGCGCTTCTCGCCATTGCGAGAGATCACGCCCGACAATGTCGGCAACCTGGTTCGGGCCTTCGAATTCCAGACGGGCGATCTCGCGGCGCGGCCGCCCGGAGTGATGCGGCGAACCAAATTCCAGGCGACGCCGCTGTTCGTCGAGGACAGCCTGGTCTTCTGCTCGCCTTTCAACGAGGTGATTGCGCTCGATCCCGGCACGGGCGCGCAGAAATGGCGCTACGATCCGAAGATCGCAATCAACCAGCGTCCCGCCAACCGCTACGTCTGCCGCGGCGTCACCTACTGGATCGACGATGAGGCGCCTGCGGATGCCGCATGTCGATCGCGTATCTTCATGGGCACGAACGATGTTCGCCTGATCGCGCTCGATGCGAAGACGGGTATCCCCTGTGGCGGATTCGGGGAGGGCGGTGAGGTCAGGCCCGATATCGGCATGAAGCTGGAATGGCCCGGCGAATTCCAGATCACCTCGCCGCCGGCGGTCGGCCGCGGCGTCGTCGTGGTCGGCTCCGCGATCGGCGACAACCGCCGCGTCGACGCGCCGAGCGGTGTGGTGCGCGCGTTCGATGCGCGTAGCGGTCAGCCGCGCTGGACGTTCGAGCCGCTCAAGCGCGACGGCATCGAAGCCGGTCACGCCAATGTCTGGGCGCCGATGTCGGTCGACGCGGCGCGCGGACTGGTATTCCTGCCGACGTCCTCGCCGTCGCCGGATTTTTGGGGCGGCAAGCGGCCGGGCAACAACGAGCATGCCAATTCGGTGGTCGCGCTGCGCATTGAGACCGGCGAACTCGTATGGGCATTCCAGACCGTGCATCACGACGTCTGGGATTACGATCTTCCGGCGCAACCGACGCTCACGCGCATCGACACCGGCGAAGGTCAGCGCGATGTCGTGATCCAGCCGACCAAGCAGGGCTTTGTCTTTGTGCTCGATCGCGATACCGGCAAGCCGGTGTGGCCGGTCGAGGAGCGCAGCGTTCCGCAGGGGGCCGCGGAAGGTGAACGGCTGTCGCCCACGCAGCCATTCCCGACGCATGTGCCACCGCTGATGTCGCAAAAAATCTCGACTGAGGATGCGCTCTCGCTCGTTCCTGGCCTGCGCCGCTCAGCTTGCGAGACGCAGTTTGCGGAGGCACGCAACGAGGGCCTGTACACGCCACCCTCAACGCAAGGCACGCTGGAGTTTCCCTTCACCGGCGGCGGCGTCAACTGGGGCAGCGCAGCCTTCGATCCCGTCAACCAGGTCCTCTATGCCAACACCAGCCGGGCCGTTCATCTCATCAAGCTGATTCCGCGGGCGGAGGCGGCCGGATTCGATCCTCCGCCCGGTCATGATTTCGGCCAGCAGAATGGTGCGCCGTTTGCGATGTCGCGTGCGGTGGCAATGTCGCCGCTCGGGTTTCTTTGCAACAAGCCGCCCTGGGGCGAGATGGTCGCGGTCGATCTGAAGGCGGGCAAGATCCTCTGGCGTTCGACGGTCGGCACCACCGAGGATCTCGCCCCGCTCGGCGTGCCGCTGCCGTGGGGTGCGCCGCTCGTCAACGGGCTCGCTGTCACGGCAGGCGGGCTCGTCTTCACCGGAGCGATGGACGCCTATTTGCGCGCCTTCGACGCGCGCAGCGGCAGTGAGCTGTGGCAGGGTCGGCTGCCCGTGCCAGGCGTCGCCAATCCGATGACCTATTTCTGGAAGGGAGAGCAGTATGTCGCGATCGGCGCCGGCGGCCACTCCGAGGCAGGCACCTCGATCGGCGACAGCGTCGTTGCGTTTCGCCTGGCACTGCCCGGCGAGGGGCCGTCGTTATGGTCGCGTACCATCGATCGTCCCGGTGGGCGATTTTTTGCGGCATCATCGGCGATCGCGCTCGCGATTATCGCGCTCGTGGTTGCAGGCCTGCGCTGGCGGCGCCGAGGTCGTATCGCGCGAACATGACGCAGCATCGCGCGCGATGCGAACGATCATTCACATCATATGCACTACTGCACGAAAGCGAGGCCGATGCGCCTCTCGCTGCGCCAATTACGTTGAACTAAATTCAATCCTGGCGCTACTTGCACAGCGCTTCAGATTTCGTTTACGACGTCGAACCGGAAGTCACTCCGCCGATTTTCCCCCAAGCCGTTCCTTTGTGGCGCTACGCGCCGATGGAGATATTGATGAAGACCACGTTTTCGCTTCTGTTCGCCGCAGCGCTCTCGCTGTCGTCCATGCCCGCCCACGCCACCAAGCTCGATCTCGCGACCATGAGCTGCAAGCAGTTCTTGGAGAGCGGCGACGACACCATCAAGATGGTGCTGACCTGGATGGACGGCTGGTACAAGGGCGACGAAGAGAACGCGATCATCGACACCGACGTGTTCGTCGAGAACGCCAAGCAGTTCGGCAGCTATTGCGGAAAAAATCCGAACGTCAGCATCGTCACGGCGGCTGACGAAGTGCTCGGCAAGTAACGTCTCCCGCGTGACGGCGCGAAGCGCGATCGCGCTTCCTGTCTCGACATGACGCCATCGAGAGCCGCGGTGCGCTTTGCGCTCACGCGGCTTTCCTCTTTTCGGCTGATACTCACCCCGGCAGCATCGCGAACGCGCTCGACACCATCGCCACCGGCTTGTTGTCGGTGGCCGAGAGCAGCGTGACCCGGCCAAAGCTCATGCTGCGTCCGAGCCGCACCACGCGGGCGTCGGCCAGCACGTCCGACGAGGAGACCGCGCGCATGAAATGCGTGGTCTGGTCGACCGTCGTCATCGGTCGATAGCCGCGGTTGGCGGCGAGGTTCGCGATCACCATCGCGGTGTCGGCGAGCGCCATCAGCGCTTGGCCGCAGACCACGCCGCCGTTGCGGCACAGGCGCTCCGAGAACGGCATGCGCAGGAGCGCTGCCGGCTGCCAGTCCGGCACGTCCGGCGGCGGCAGGTGCTCGATGCGCTCGACCGACAGGTTGAGATCCTGGACCCAGGGCGCAAAGACCTCGCCGAGGATGCGTCGGGCCTCAGTGATGCCGAACTCGGCTTCTGGCTGCGATGGCATTGCTGTCGTTCCCTCCGTATTGTCGGATGTTCGGCAATCCGAGCAGACCGGCGCGGCAAAGTCACCCGGCCTGCCGCGGGTCCCGGTCGGCTTGAAAATGCCTGACTTCGCCCGGTATGATGCCACGGAGTGGGTATGGGGTGGGTGATGTTGCGTCGGTATGTCCTCGTGTTTTGTCTGGCCGGGCTCGGCCTGTTGCTGAACGGGTGCACCAAGTGCGGCCCGATCTGGGACGACTGGCTCCACGCGCCGAAATCGTGCAAATCGGACCGGCTCTAGCGGGCCGAGCGGCCCCTGCGGTTGTGACAGGGGCGACAAGGCGCGGGCGACCCGCGCCGCATGGATGATCAAGGAGCCAATGATGAAGCTTTTCCGTATGGCCGCGGTGCTGGCTGTTCTGGCGGGACCGACCGTGCTGGCGGGACCGGTCTATGCGCAAATGCCCAATCTCAATTTGCTGCAGGAGGGGCCTGGCAAGACCCCCGAGGAGAAGGCCGCGGAAGCCGAGCGCGACAAGGCCTACAAGGAAACGCTGAAGAAGATTCCGGATTCCAAGGCTTCCAACGATCCCTGGGGCGGCATGCGCTCCGATCCGCCGAAGCAGGCGGCGGCGCCAAAGGCGTCGGCCGCGACCGGTGCGCCGAAGAAGAAGTCCGGCACGTCTGCCAATTGACCATCTGCCCGATCGGAGGCGGTTGATGCCTCCGGCCGGGACTCCTCTTCGGTCGGCCTGCTTCCTACATTGCGCGAGAGCGTATTGCCTAAAGGAGGCGGAACATGGCCGATCGTCCGCGGGATCTCGCCGAGCGGATGGCGCGCCGGCGCACGATGGGCGGCAAGCCCGGCGCGACGGCCGGCGACGGCTATCTGCGCGAGACCTTCACGCTGCCGCGCGCGGCGGCGCGGGAGAGGGCGCAGGCCTTCTTCGCCCGCTATCCCAAGGCCGGCTATATGAGCGCGGTCGAGACTTGGCGCGAGCTGCCCGGCGGCGACATCGAATTCACCATGCGACGGCTGCCCAGCGCGGATTAGGGCCGGCCCCTATTCGAAGGTCTCGGATGTGATGCGGATCCGGAACACGGGCTCCTTGGCCTCGTCCAGCAGCTCCATGTTCCATTCGGAATTTTCCTGGAGCTTGCGGGCGATGCCGGCGGCCATGTCGGCGCAGACGCTGGTCATCTCCTTCCAGGCCAAATCGCGATCGGCAAATTCCGACGCCTGGTCGGCGCAGCCGGAATAGCGGCCGTTCCGGATGCGAAAGAAGTAGAGCGGCATGGTTCGTACCGATCGCGCCTGATGGCTCCGTCCCCACGGCCAAATTCGCGGGCAGTCCAATCCCAAACCATCGGCAGATCAATTCCGGGCGGCTACGGAATAGCCCCATGGACGCGGCTGCGCCCCTGCAAGCCATGCTGCCGACGATCTCGGTCCGGCCGCTCAGGTCGCGTTGCGCCCGATCGCCTTCAGCTCCCGATCGATGCGCAGCTGCACCCGCCGGATCGCCAACAGATCGATCTTGGTCTCGGTCCTGCCGGTCTTGATCTGCTCGCCGATCCGGAACTGCCACTGCCAGATGCCGGGAAGTGCCGTCTTGGCGACGGTGAACTCGATGCCCCTGTGATTCATGGCCTTCTCCCACGATTCACTCCCAACCCTGAGAACATGCCGGGCGGCATAATATTCCAGGGAAAGCCAAATCTGTCGGTAAGCCCCGGATAGCGCATGGCTATCCCGCAAACGCACGCGCTGCCGCCCAGCGGCGGCGCGAGGCCTCTCCGTGGTTCTCCGGCCAAGAACAGAGTTCCTGGGATGGGTCAGGGCGCCTTCCCGAACGCGGCGGCATGTGCCTTGCTTGGCCCGATGACGGTCAGCAACATGGGCGCGTCATGCCGGGCATTCCCCGCCGCTATTCTCATTTCGTGTTCGGAATCATCCAGTCCGGACTGACCTCGCTGATCGCCGCGGGCATCGCCAGCCTTCCCGCAGGGAACGCGCTGGACTTCCTGGCGCACTGGCTGGTGTCGTGGCTGATCGCATGGGCGGCGATGCTGCCGATCGTGCTGCTCGCAGCGCCGGCGATCCGCGCCTTCTCGCTGCGCCTGACGCAGGAGGAGGGCGGCTCGCAAACCGGCCGGCCGGCATGAAAATCAGCATGAAAAAACCCCGCTTGGAAGAGCCAAGCGGGGAGAAGGTTATTGGAGGCTGAGGTGCTGGGCTGCAACACCATAGCTAGGCGACTCTAGCCGGCTCAGCTTACGACAGCCTGACAAGGCCCGGCGATGACAGCGAAAGCCGGAGCTCGGGGGCCGCAGACTGGCCCCGCACCGGTCCCAATTTCGACATCCGTTCGCACAACTCAGGACACAACCGCAGGCGAGATTTCGCAGCGACGGTGCTGCCATGGGGGAAACGTGGCGCACCGGCAACGGGGTGGCATCATGGACAACGTAGAGCGGTCATTCGCCGCCGCGACGGCGGCTGGCTTCGTAGTGCTGGTGATCGGCATCGGATTGCTGGTTCTGCTGTAGGCGGGGTTGGGTGCCGGGAGACGGCTCCGGGGTGGAAAGGCCCATGCGCGCCTTTCAAAAACGCGAAAACAACCCCATGCACAGTAGCCCGCCCACAAATTCCGTCGTGCCATCAATGGCTTACTGGTAGTATTTAGATACCATATGGGCACGGACTCGCCTCCATGGCCGTCCGAATCCCGATTCCCGTGCCGATTCCCTGAGATCAAAGGGCGCTGCTCCGGGATCGTCGCCAGCGCGTTGCCGCTGGCAAACACCGACGCCTGCCGAGTCGGCAAGCGGGTCTCGGTCAGCTCCTAAGCGCTCGTCCTCGCGGCCTAATGAACCTTGATCGCGTCCAGCGGCAAATGGAGCTCGGCGGCACGCTCTTCGCGATCCTTCTTGCGGAACTCATTCTCCTTGCGCTCGAACTTGATCATCTCCTCCCGCGCCGCCTCCAGCAGCGGATTGCGCCGGTTCGTATCGTGATGCGTGTTATTCGTCATGACTGAGGTCCCCAGAGTTGCGGTCCCGTCCAAGAGTCCGATGCAAGACTCCCATGCAAGAGTCCCATCCCAGAGAAGGCCGCAGACCGCGAAAAGGTTCGGTGCCGCAGGATTACGGAATTCTGACGGCGCGCAGGGCATCCGTCTTTGATGCGCGTCAGGCCAGCACCAAAATCCGCAAAAGAACATATTGCGAACCTAGAACAAATAGAGTACATTGATTTTATCGCCGCGCCGCCCCGCCAGCCGTTTGTCCCTCTAGCGAATCCTCGCCATAAGGAGCACGACCCAATGTCCACCACTGCCCTGCGTATCGTCGAAGGATCTTCCATGGACAAGAGTAAAGCTCTGGCCGCCGCGCTCTCCCAGATCGAGCGGCAGTTCGGCAAGGGCTCGGTGATGAAGCTCGGCAAGAACGACCGCTCGATGGATGTCGAGGCGGTCTCTTCGGGCTCGTTGGGGCTCGATATCGCGCTCGGGATCGGGGGCCTGCCGAAGGGGCGCGTCGTGGAGATCTACGGGCCGGAATCCTCGGGCAAGACCACGCTGGCGCTGCACACGGTGGCGGAAGGGCAGAAGAAGGGCGGCATCTGCGCCTTCATCGACGCCGAGCACGCGCTCGACCCGGTCTATGCGCGCAAGCTGGGTGTCAATATCGACGAGCTCCTGATCTCGCAGCCGGACACCGGCGAGCAGGCGCTGGAAATCTGCGACACGCTGGTGCGCTCCGGCGCGGTCGACGTGCTGGTGATCGATTCGGTCGCGGCCCTGGTGCCGAAGGCCGAGCTCGAGGGCGAGATGGGCGATGCTCTGCCGGGTCTGCAGGCTCGTCTGATGAGCCAGGCGCTGCGCAAGCTGACGGCGTCCATCAACAAGTCCAATACCATGGTGATCTTCATCAACCAGATCCGCATGAAGATCGGTGTGATGTACGGCTCGCCGGAAACCACCACCGGCGGCAACGCCCTGAAATTCTATGCCTCGGTTCGCCTCGACATCCGCCGCATCGGCGCGATCAAGGAGCGCGACGAAGTGGTCGGCAACACCACCCGCGTCAAGGTCGTCAAGAACAAGCTGGCGCCGCCGTTCAAGCAGGTCGAGTTCGACATCATGTACGGCGAGGGCGTTTCCAAGATGGGCGAGATCCTCGATCTCGGCGTCAAGGCCGGCATCGTCGAGAAATCCGGCGCATGGTTCTCCTATGACAGCCAGCGTCTTGGCCAGGGTCGCGAGAATTCGAAGGCGTTTCTGAAGGCCAACCCCGACATCACCGCCAAGATCGAGACCTCGATCCGCCAGAACTCCGGCCTGATCGCCGAACAGATTCTCGCCGGCAGCCCCGAGCGTGACGCCGACGGCGAGGAGCCGGGCGACGAGTAAGCTTCAACAGTAAAGTTTTTCGCGAGGAGCGGGCGCTGAGGACGTTGAGTTGCCGACGTCTTCGGCGCCTGTTTCGTTTGGGTTTGGTCGTGCTCGGGGGGCGCGATGAAGCGTCTGATCTTGACCAGTTCGTCCGGAAGCGAGCTCGCACGATCGGGGTTGGCGGAGCTTGTCATCTCATCCTCGTTTCACTTTGAGTGGGGACCTCTGCCCTCGCCCGAGAAGCTCGTAGCCTATTTCGCGGCGCGTTCGGCGAATCTCGGGCCCGGTGATCATTGGTCTGATTGGGCCATCCGGTGGCCCAAGAGCATCAAGGACCGCAAAGACTTGTCCCTTGCGGACTTCTGCGAGCAATATGACGTGGTTGAACTTTGGTTCGATCCAGCTCCCCGGGATCAATTGCAGCTCGTCTGCCTGCTGGACCACCTCAGCTCCTGCTCCTCGCTGGTGCCAAAGCTTAGACTTCGACTCGTCTCATCCGAGCTGACGACAGCACACGGTGAGGATCTCGCTGCATCCGAGCCGCACATTCATGTCGTGCCTATTAGGGCCCAGGAATTCGAGACTGCCCGGTTGGCGTGGTCGGCCTACCGCGCGATGACCCCTGAGGCGTGCGTCGATCTCCTTCACCAGGATCTCAGTGCATTGCTGATGCTGCGCCCGGCCTTGCTCGATCTCTTGGCAGAACTCCCGTCGCCTTCGACCGGACTCGGTGCGACCGAGATGCGGTTCTTGGAGATGCTTGCCAGAGGGTTTGCGAACACGGGTTCGTTGTTTCACCTGCGCTCGCATCGGCGCACGTTCGTGTTTGGAGAGACTGAGTTGGGTCGGTTGCTCGACGGGCTCGCGCTCGGCCCCAGGCCCGCAGTGGCCGGATTGGACGACGAACTGCGGACAATCGATCGCGAGAATCACAGGGATCGCCACGCCGCATATGTACGCAGCCGACTGTCACTGACGGAGTTCGGGGAGGCTGTCCTGGCCCACCAGGAGGATTTCAGTCGCCACAATCCGATCGACCGCTGGTGGGGCGGCACGCATCTGACCAATGATCGGCTGTGGCGTTACGGCCATGTTTGACGAAACCTTGAGGCTGCGAGCATGACACGGCTCGTTATCACGACTGACTCGTCCATCGCCGGCGCCATTCAACGGGCGGGCTTTGCCGACCTCGTGATTGCGATCGAGCGCCGAATGGTCTGGGGACCGTGGGCCTTAGATAAATAAAATCGTCTGCCGTAGGCTGTAGGATGGGTAGAGCGAAGCGAAACCCATCGCACTTTCCATCCTTAGAACGGAATGCAGTGATGGGTTTCGCTGCGCTCTACCCATCCTACGCAGCGTCTTACTCCGCCGCCTCCGCGTAATCGCTCACCGGCGGGCACGAGCACACCAGATTGCGGTCGCCATAGACATTGTCGACGCGCCCGACCGGGGACCAGTATTTGTCGTTGCGCGAGGTGCCCGCGGGGAAGCAGCCTTCGGCGCGGGTGTAGGCGCGCTTCCAATCGTCGTCAGCGATGTCGTGCACGGTGTGCGGGGCGTGACGGAGCGGCGAGGCCTCGATCTTGAAGCGGCCGCCTTCGACCTCGGCGATTTCCTTGCGGATCGCGATCATGGCATCGCAGAAGCGATCGAGCTCCGCCTTGGATTCCGATTCGGTCGGCTCGATCATCAGCGTGCCCGGCACCGGGAAGCTCATGGTCGGCGCGTGGAAGCCGTAGTCGATCAGGCGCTTTGCGATGTCGTCGACGGTGACGCCTGAGGTCGTCTTCAGCGCGCGGGGATCGACGATGCACTCATGCGCGACGCGGCCCTTTTCGTTCCTGTAGAGAACCGGGAAGTGCGCATCGAGCCTTGCTGCGACGTAGTTGGCGTTGAGGATCGCGATCTCGGTGGCGCGCTTGAGGCCTTCGCCGCCCATCATCAGGATGTAGATGTAGGAGATGGTCAGGATCGAGGCTGAGCCGAACGGCGCTGCCGAGACTGGGCCGACCGGCGCATCCCCGTTCGCCGCTGGATGCCCCGGCAGGAACGGGGCGAGGTGCGCCTTGACGCCGATCGGGCCCATGCCCGGGCCGCCGCCGCCATGCGGGATGCAGAAGGTCTTGTGCAGGTTGAGATGGCTGACATCGGCGCCGTAATCGCCGGGCCTGCTCAGGCCGACCTGCGCGTTGAGGTTGGCGCCGTCGAGATAAACCTGCCCGCCATGGCCATGCACGATGTCGCAGATCTCGCGGATATGTTCCTCGAACACGCCATGGGTCGAGGGATAGGTGATCATGACGGCGGCGAGGTCGTTCGAATGCTTCTCGGCCTTGGCGCGGAGATCGTTGACGTCGACGTCGCCGTTCTTCTCGCATGCGACCACCACCACGTCCATGCCGACCATCGCGGCCGAGGCCGGGTTGGTGCCGTGGGCGGAGGAGGGGATCAGGCAGATCTTGCGATGCGTCTCGCCACGCGCCGCGTGATAGCCGCGGATGGCCAAAAGCCCGGCATATTCGCCTTGCGCGCCCGAATTCGGCTGCAGCGAGATCGCGTCATAGCCGGTGATGTCGCACAGCCACTTCTCCAGGCGCGCGAACAGCGCGTGGTAGCCCTTGGCCTGCTCGCGCGGGGCGAAGGGATGCAACGAGCCGAACTCGGGCCAAGTCAGCGGCATCATCTCGGTGGTCGCGTTCAGCTTCATGGTGCACGAGCCGAGCGGGATCATCGCGCGGTCGAGCGCGAGGTCGCGATCGCTGAGCTTGCGCATGTAGCGCAGCATCTCGGTCTCCGAGCGATGCGCATGGAAGACGGGGTGGGTGAGGAAGGAGGTCGCGCGCTTGAGCGCCTCCGGCAGCGCCTCACGCGTGGTCGCGTCGATCTCGGCGTAGGCAAGCTGGCCGCCGAAGGCGCGCCAGACCGCTTCCACCGTCGCGGGCGTGGTGGTCTCGTCCAGCGCGATGCGCAAGCTGTCGTCGCCGACACCGAGATTGATTTTCTCGGCCGCCGCGCGCGCGACGATCTCGGCACGCTTCGCGCCTGTAACCACGCTGAGCGTGTCGAAGAAGCTGTCGGACTGCAGCGCAAAGCCGAGCTTGCGCAGGCCCGCGGCGAGCACCGCCGTGCGGCGATGCACATTGCGCGCGATCTGCGTCAGGCCTTCGGGGCCGTGATAGACCGCATACATCGAGGCGATCACGGCGAGCAGCACCTGCGCGGTGCAGATGTTGGAGGTCGCCTTCTCGCGGCGGATGTGCTGCTCACGGGTCTGCAGTGCGAGGCGATAGGCAGGCATCCCGCGCGAGTCCACGGAGAGGCCGACGATGCGGCCGGGCAGCGAACGCTTCAGCGCATCGCGCACCGCCATATAGGCCGCGTGCGGCCCGCCATACCCCATCGGCACGCCAAAACGTTGCGCCGAGCCGATGGCGATGTCGGCGCCGAGCTCGCCGGGCGAGGCGAGCACTGTCAGCGCCAGCAGATCGGCAGCGATGATCGCAAGCGCGCCCTTGGCCTTCAGGCTGGCGATCGCGGGCCTGAGGTCGCGCACAGCGCCTGACGAGCCCGGGTATTGCAGCAGCGCGCCAAGCACGTCCGTCTTGTCGAGATCGGTGAGGGGATCACCGACGACCAGGGTCCAGCCCAGCGGCTCCGCGCGGGTGCGCATCACGGCGAGTGTCTGCGGATGCACGTCCTTGTCGACGAAAAAGGCCTTTGCTTCGACCCGCGAGTGCCGCTCCGCGAGCGCCATCGCTTCGGCGGCCGCGGTGGCTTCGTCGAGCAGCGAGGCGTTCGCGACGTCGAGCCCGGTGAGGTCGCAGATCATGGTCTGGAAGTTGAGCAGCGCCTCGAGCCGGCCCTGGCTGATCTCGGGCTGGTAGGGCGTGTACGCCGTGTACCAGGCCGGGTTCTCCAAGATGTTGCGCTGGATCACCGCAGGCAAGATCGTGCCGGAATAGCCCTGGCCAATCAACGAAGTGAAGACCTGGTTCTGGGCGGCGAGTTCGGCCATATGCGCGATCGCCTCGGTCTCGCTGAGCGGCTTGCCGAGATCGAGTGGGGCGGCCTGCCGGATCGAAGCGGGAAGCGTCTGCGCCATCAGCGCATCGACGCTGTTCGCGCCGACGGCCTCGAGCATCGCGGTGACGTCGCGCGTGGAGGGGCCGATGTGGCGGCGAACGAAGCTGCTGGTGTCGCCGTTGGATTTGCGGTGTGCGGTCATCATGGGTCCTCGCTTCAGATGTTCTTGTCGCCGTCATGCCCCGCCTAGTGCGCACTTGCGCACGGGGGCGGGGCATCCAGTAAACGCAGCCGCTTCGGCTAGGGCCGATGGGCCGCGGCGTACTGGATCGTCCGCCTTCGCGGACGATGACACCGAATATGAGGTCAGAGTTCGCATCATCTCACGCCGTGTGGGCCTTGTACGCCGCTTCGTCCATCAGACCGCCGAGCTCGCTCTTGTCGGCCATCTTGATCTTGAAGAACCACGCCTTGCCCTGCGCGTCCGAGTTTACCAGCGCCGGCTCGCTCGCGAGCTCGGGGTTGGTCTCGAGCACCTCACCGCTAACAGGCGCGTAGACGTCCGATGCGGCCTTGACGGACTCCACGACGGCGGCGGGTTCGGCCTTCTTCAGCGTGCGGCCGAGCTTGGGCAATTCGATGAACACGACGTCGCCGAGCTGCGATTGCGCGTAGTCGGTGATGCCGACGGTGGCGACATCGCCGTCGATCGCGAGCCATTCGTGGTCGGTGGTGTACAGCGTCGTGGTCATTTTCTCAGTCCTCAGCGTTTGTAGGTGTTTTTCACGAAGGGCATGGCGGCGATTTGCACGGCCAGGCGTTGGCCGCGCACCTCGGCGAAGAGTTTTGTGTCGAGCGCGCTCAGGCTCGTGGGCACATAGCCCATCGCGACCGGCGCATTCAGGCTCGGGCCGAAGCCGCCCGAGGTGACCTTTCCGATCGGCTCGCTGGAGGTTGCGTCCGCAAACAGCAGCGCGCCCTCGCGCACCGGCGCGCGGCCCTCGGTGCGCAGGCCGACACGGCGGCGGGATGCGCCGTGATCGAAATGAGCGAGAATCTTTTCCGCGCCGGGGAAGCCGCCGGCACGCGCGCCGCCGGTGCGGCGACTCTTCTGCACCGACCATTCCAGTGCGGCCTCGACCGGCGTGGTCGCGGTATCGATGTCGTGGCCGTAAAGACAAAGCCCGCCTTCGAGCCGCAGGCTGTCACGGGCGCCGAGCCCGATCGGCATGACGTCCGGATTGTCCAGCAGGGCCCTGGCGAGCCGCTCGGCGCCGCCGGCAGGAACCGAAATCTCGAATCCGTCTTCGCCGGTATAGCCGGAGCGCGAGACGAAGCAGTCGAGGCCGGCGACCTTGTGCGGGCCCGAATCCATGAACTTCATGGCGGGCGCCTCTGCACATAATTTCGCCAGCACGGATTCCGCCTTCGGCCCTTGCAGCGCGATCAGCGCGCGGTCGGCCAGCGAATCGATGACGCAGGCGTCGGACAGATTCGCGCGCAGATGCGCCTCGTCCTCGGCCTTGCAGGCGGCGTTGACGACCAGGAACAGGTGATCGCCGAAATTGGCGACCATCAGATCGTCCAGAATCCCGCCCTCGGCATTGGTGAACTGGGCGTAGCGCTGCCGGCCCGGCGCGATCGCCAAAATATCCTGCGGCACCAGCCGTTCCAGCGCGCGGGCGGCGTCCTCGACCTTGCCCGATCTCGGCCTGAGTGCGATCTGGCCCATGTGAGAGACGTCGAACAGGCCGGCTGCGTTGCGGGTATGAAGGTGCTCTTTCAGGACTCCGGCCGGATATTGCACCGGCATGTCATAGCCCGCGAACGGCACCATCTTGCCGCCGAGCGAGACATGCAGGTCGTAAAGAGGGGTGCGTTTCAGGGAGTCTTTGTCGTCACGCGCAAGCATCGGGGGGCCCTCGGCGGTTCCCCGGGAACGATTTCCCGTGGACACCAGTCGAAGCCCCATCTGTCGCTGTGCCTGAGAGTATTATCCCGTCGGCGGACGCCATCCGGGTTAAGCCGGTCGGCGCCTCTTTCCAGATGCTGTCAAAGCCACGCGGTCCTTTTGCCTGAGAGTTTCCGGGGCGGTTGCTCCTTCGGCGCCGGCACCAGGTGCCGGTCTCTCCCGACGTGGCCGTACGATACAGATAGGTAAAGACCACAGGCCGGCCAAGCCTGTCAACGCGGCATCGGCGGCTTTCCAACGGGATTGCGCATCTGCGGCAACGCCTTGATCTGTCTGCACAGTTTCTGGACAGCGAAGCTGGCCTTGTCTAAAAGCGCTTTGACCCGCAGATATCAGCCTAAACTCGCGGTTTGGATGGCTGGAAGGCGGGTACAAGCACACCCGATTGGATGAACATGAGCGGCGTCAACGAGATCAGGTCGACCTTTCTGAACTTCTTTGCCGAGAACGGCCACGAGATCGTGTCGTCCTCGCCATTGGTGCCGCGCAACGATCCGACGTTGATGTTCACCAATGCCGGCATGGTGCAGTTCAAGAACGTCTTCACCGGCGTCGAGAAGCGGCCCTATCAGCGCGCCACCACCTCGCAGAAATGCGTGCGCGCCGGCGGCAAGCACAACGACCTCGACAATGTCGGCTACACCGCGCGCCATCTCACCTTCTTCGAGATGCTCGGCAACTTCTCGTTCGGCGACTATTTCAAGGAGCGCGCGATCGAGCTGGCCTGGAAGCTGATCACCAAGGAATACGGGCTCAAGAAGGACAAGCTGCTCGTCACGGTCTATCACACCGACGACGAGGCGGCCGGACTGTGGAAGAAGATCGCCGGCTTCTCCGAGGATCGCATTATCCGCATCCCGACCTCGGACAATTTCTGGGCGATGGGCGACACCGGCCCGTGCGGCCCGTGCTCGGAGATCTTCATCGATCGCGGCGAGCACATCTGGGGCGGGCCTCCGGGCTCGCCGGAGGAGGACGGCGATCGCTTCCTCGAATTCTGGAATCTGGTGTTCATGCAGTACGAGCAGGTGACGAAGGAGGAGCGCGTGCCGCTGCCGCGTCCCTCGATCGACACCGGCATGGGGCTGGAGCGCATGGCCTGCATCATGCAGGGCGTCGACAGCGTGTTCGAGACCGACCTGTTCCGTCATTTGATCGACGCGACCGCGTCGGCTCTCGGAAGCGGACCGGACAAGAAGACCGTGGCCTCGTTCCGCGTCATCGCCGACCATCTGCGTTCGTCGGCCTTCCTGGTCGCCGACGGCGTGCTGCCCTCGAACGAGGGCCGCGGCTATGTGCTGCGCCGGATCATGCGCCGCGCGATGCGCCATGCGCAGCTGCTCGGTGCGCAAGAACCGCTGATGCATCGCCTGGTCTGGGCGCTGGTGCGCGAGATGGGCCAGGCCTATCCCGATCTGATGCGCGCGGAAAATTTGATCGAGGAAACGCTGCGGCTGGAAGAGACCCGCTTCCGCAAGACGCTGACGCGCGGCCTCGCCATTCTCGACGAGAAGAGCGCTTCCTTAAAGAAGGGCGACATGTTCGACGGCGACGTCGCCTTCACGCTGTACGACACCTATGGCTTCCCGCTCGATTTGACGCAGGACGCGCTGAAGTCGCGCGGCATCAGCGTCGACCAGGCCTCCTTCACCGACGCGATGGAGCGTCAGAAGGCCAAGGCGCGCGAATCCTGGAAGGGGTCTGGCGAAGCGGCTTCCGAGGCGATCTGGTTCCCGCTGCGTGAGAAGCTCGGCGCAACCGAATTCCTGGGTTACGAGACCGAGAGCGCCGAAGGCGTGGTGACCGCGCTGGTCAAGGACGGCAAGGAAGCCACGAGTCTCAAGGCCGGCGACACCGGCGCGATCGTGCTGAACCAGACGCCGTTCTACGCGGAGTCGGGCGGCCAGGTCGGCGACACCGGCGTATTGACGGGCGAGGGCGGCATCAAATTCCGCGTCACCGATACGCAGAAGAAGCTCGGCGATTTCTTCGTTCACGTCGGCACGGTCGAGAGCGGCGAGCTGAAGCTCGGCACCCCCCTGCAGCTCGAAGTGGATCACGGCAGGCGCTTTTCGATCCGCGCGCATCACTCGGCCACGCATCTCATCCACGAGGCGCTGCGCCAGGTGCTCGGCGATCACATCGCCCAGCGCGGCTCGATGGTCGCGCCGGATCGGCTGCGTTTCGACTTCGTGCATCCGAAGCCGATCACGGCGGAAGAGCTCGCGCGCGTCGAGGACATCGCCAACGAGGTGGTGCTGGAGAATGACGAAGTCTCGACCCGCGTCATGGGCGTGGACGAGGCCCGCGAGGCCGGCGCACGCGCGCTGTTCGGCGAGAAATATGGCGACGAGGTTCGCGTCGTCTCGATGGGCCGGACCGCGCGCGAGCGCGGCACCAACGCGCTCGGCTGGTCGGTCGAACTGTGCGGCGGCACGCATGTCAAGCGCACCGGCGATATCGGCCTGATCACGCTGACCGGCGAGAGCGCGGTTGCCTCCGGCGTGCGCCGCATCGAGGCGCTGACCGGCAACTACGCGCGCAAGCACGCCAACGAGACCATGGCGCTGGCGAAGACGGCGGCCAACGAACTGCGCACCTCGATCGACGACGTCCCGGCGCGCATCAGTGCCCTGATGGAGGAGCGCAAGAAGCTCGAGCGCGAACTCTCCGACGCCCGCAAGAAACTCGCGATGGGCGGCGGTGCGGCTGCGAACAACGGCGCGGTCTCCGGTGTGCGCGAGGTCGGCGACGTCAAGCTGATGGCGCGCGCGGTCGAGGGCATCGAGATGAAGGATCTCAAGAGCCTTGCCGACGACGGCAAGAAGCAGATCGGCTCCGGCGTCGTCGCCATCGTCGGCGTCACCGAGGACGGCAAGGCCGGCGTCGTGGTCGGCGTCACCGCTGACCTCACCTCGCGCTTCAATGCGGTCAATCTGGTGAAGGTCGCCTCCGAGGCGCTCGGCGGCAAGGGCGGCGGCGGGCGGCCCGACATGGCGCAGGCCGGCGGCCCCGATGGTGCGAATGCGGCCGCGGCGCTCACGGCGATCGAAAAAGCCATGACTGAACAAAAATCGGCCGGCGCGTAAGCAGGTGCGCCCCGTTCCGCGAGGACGTGGCTCCACCGATCCCAATCTGAGGGATCGCCTCTACGAATTGCTGGAGCACGATCCGCTGGCCTACTCGGTCGGATCGCGCTTCATCCAGCTGGTCATCGGCGTCATCGTGCTCGACGTCGCTGCGATGATTCTTGCCTCGGTGCCGGAGCTGGACGCGCAGTTCGGCGCGCTGTTCGCGGTCATCTCCATCCTCTCCGTGATCGTGTTCGCGCTGGAATATGCCGCGCGCCTGTGGACGGTGGCGGGCCATACTCAGCGCACGGCGTCCGCGCTGTCCGACCGGCTCAGCTATGTCTTCTCCGCACTCGGCATCATCGACCTGCTCGCGTTCCTGCCGGCTGCGATCGTGCTCGCCACCGGCCGGCATGCGACGCTGGCAGCCCTCGGCGTGCTGCCGTTCTTCAAGCTGGTGCGGTACTCGCCGGCGATGCGTTCGCTGCTCGCGGCCGTGCACGCCGAGCGGCGGGCGCTGATCGGCTGCATCGTCATCCTGATCGGCGCGGTTCTGACGTTTGCCTCGCTGCTCTACGCCATCGAGCGCGACGTGCAGCCCGACAAGCTCGGCACCATTCCGCAGGCAATGTGGTGGGCGATCGTGACGCTCGGCACCGTCGGCTATGGCGACGTCGTGCCGGTAACGGCGCTCGGCAAGTTCATCTCCGTCTTCACCATCATCAGCGGATTTGCCATGATCGCGCTGCCGGTCGCGATCATCTCGACGGCCTTTGCGGAAGAGGTGAAGCGGCGCGACTTCGTGGTCACCTGGGGCATGCTGGCGCGGGTGCCGCTGTTCTCGCATCTCAGCGCATCCGAAATTGCCGACATCATGCGGCTGCTGCGGGCGCGCACCATCGAGCAGGGCGAGATATTGGTGCGGCGGGGCGATGCGGCTTCGTCGATGTACTTCATCACCGCCGGCGAGGTCGAGATCGCGCTGCCGAACCAGCAGGTGCGGCTCGCGGATGGCACCTTCTTCGGCGAGATCGCGCTGCTGCACAAGACAAAACGCAGCGGCACGGTGACGGCGACACGCAAGACCCGGCTGCTGGTGCTCGACGCCCAGGACTTTCACGCCCTGATCGAACGCATGCCGACGCTCGCCGCGCACGTCCACAACACGGCGAAGGCGCGGCTGGAGGGCAGCGGCGACCTTGCCGTGGCGGAGCTGGCGCAGGCGGAGCGCGAAGGCACCGACCGCTGAGGGCTCAACCCTTCTTCAGGAAGACGTAGTCGGCCGAGTAGGGCACACTTTGAAAGTTGCCGGCTTTTTCGCAAGGGCCGTCGTCCAACCAGCCGCCGTGCGTATGAATACGCTGGACCGTCGTGACATCGCCGAGGATGCCGCTGCTGCGGCGGGAGGTCACCTCCAATTTGAGCCACGGGATGTCCGTGGTCTTGCCCGACGCGTTGCCGATCGCCAGTCTGCCGGTCATCTTGCCCACCACGGCGCTGCCGTCGGCGTGCTCCCAGTTCGGCCCGGCATAGTGCCGGCCAACCGTCTTGCCCTCGGACAGCAGCGTCGCGATCGGCTCGCGGAAGGCCCAGGCGAGCTTGCCGTCGGTGCCGGCCTTGCACTCGTAGACCTGCGCGCCCTCGGCGTGGACGCTGAGCACGACTGTCTCGCCGGGCGCGGCGATAGCGTCGGGGAGCGGGTCGGCGGCGAATGCGGGCGTGCTGGTCAGCACGAGAACTGCAAACGCAAGACTCTTGAGTGTCGTCATGGTGCTTCCTCAGGCAAAAGTCTCGTCATTGCGAGGAGCTCTTGCGACGAAGCAATCCAGTATCTCTCCGCAGAGACAGTCTGGATTGAGCCTCCCCTAAATCGG
The DNA here is from genome assembly GCF_055811695.1 of Bradyrhizobium sp. MI1.3. Classification (NCBI taxonomy): domain Bacteria; kingdom Pseudomonadati; phylum Pseudomonadota; class Alphaproteobacteria; order Hyphomicrobiales; family Nitrobacteraceae; genus Bradyrhizobium; species Bradyrhizobium sp. MI1.3. The sequence goes on from NZ_JBVVPQ010000088.1 coordinate 26,282, forward strand.
TGGACACCTATAGCTTAGACAGCAAGAGGTGTCAGATGACGAAACGGCAGCGACGT
>NZ_JBVVPQ010000089.1:0-25210 GCF_055811695.1 Bradyrhizobium sp. MI1.3
CGATCATGGCTTGGACCGGCGGTCGAGCTCCGCCATCGCAAAATAAGCGCTTGCCTTGCGCAGGATCTCGTTGGCCTGCCGCAGCTCACGATTCTCCCGTTCCAGGGCCTTCAGCTTCTCGGCCATCTCAGTCGGGACACCGGCCCGCTGCCCGCTGTCGATCTCGGCCTTCTTGACCCAGTCATGCAGCGTCTGCGGTGTGCAGCCGATCTTGGCCGCAATCGAGGTCACTGCCGCCCAGCGCGACGGGTGCTCGCCGGCGTGATCCAGAACCATCCGAACCGCACGGTCGCGGACTTCAGGCGAAAACTTGTTCGTGGTCTTGCTTGTCATGGCTCCATCCTCTCAGGAGTTGGAGCCTCCGGCAAACCCGGGGCGGTTCAGCCGCGGGAGGTCCGGCGATTGCATCGGGGACATCGAGGTCGTCCTCACCGGCAATGCCAACCAGAGCAAACAGGGCCTAGCGGCGGGCATAGATCAATGAGGCTCCCATCCGATGCGGTGCCTCGACCTCCTTTGCGGCGCAGACCGGCCAATCGGAGGAGATCCATTCGCCGGAGGCATGCGCCAGGGTCGTGAGACGCACTTGGCCGCTGCTGGAGTCGATCCGTGTGGTCTGGACGGTGGCGATCTCCTGCTTGCTGAGGGTCTTGCGGACAAGGTCCAGGCCGGAGGCCAAGGAGGCGTAGCGGAACGTCCGGTCGTCCTCCCGCGGGAAGGGGGACCGGATTACCGCCGTGAGCGTCTTTTCCGGGTGGTAAGCTCGGCCTGCGTCCGGGCGAGGGCGCCCGCGATCGCCCCGATCCGCTCACTGGATTGATGCATCGGAGGCCTCCACAGCGAGAGCGTCGAAGCTGATGGCGCCGGACTTGGAGCGCTTGGCCTTGGTCCCGTGCCCGCTTGCCTCCTTGGCATCCTCGGGCACGAGCTTCTTCAACTCAGCTTTGGAGAGCTCGTGCGCCCCGTGGGCATCCTTGGTGCGGAGATAGGTTGCAGCGAACTCGGCCCAGGCATTGGACGAAGACATATCGACGACCTTAACGGGCTCCAGCCTTGGTCGCGGCGTTTCGATGTTGAAGAGCAGAGGCGTCTCGCCGCTCTGAACGCAGCGCCAGAATTTCTTCTCGGCGGTGAGGAGCAGATGCTGATAGAGCGGATCGGCGTGGATTTTGATCTCAACCCATTTGCCACCGCCGGTGATGATCGCGAGTACGGACGAGCGAGCGGCGACCACCCACATATTATGCTGCAGCTGTGCCATATGCTTTTCGGCGGCGGCCTCCTCCGTGAACGCCCAGGGCAGCATGAACTTGGCCTCGAACACCGCTCCAGTCTGCTCGAACATGCCATCGAGTGTTGCCGCCATCCATTTGTGCACGGGATGCCGAACCCGCTTCTGGATGTCCGAGATGGTTTGTCCTGTTGAACGCTGGTACCAGGCGCGATTGAGGATCTCTGTTATCGTGCCGAGCTGGACGATGAGATTATCCGAGAGATCTTCTGGTGGGACCTCTCCACGTTTCTCTTGCCAAAGGCGGATGAGCTTGTCCTGATCGTCACCCATGATGACACGCGCATCCGAGCCGCCGATGAAGTGGCGGCGGTCATTGGCGTTGAACCCGATAATGTGATTGGGCGCATCAGCCCCGTTTGTTTGAACTGTTGTCACCGGTATCTCCTACGCAAAAACAAGCGGCTCCAATTGCCGCACTGCCTGAAGCCCCGCTTCCGCGAGGCGAGATACCGGCGCTACGATCGATGGTGGCGCCCGGTCGAATCAGTAACGCTCCAATCGCGGATCAAGGCCAGTCCTTTCTGCCGCAACAATCTTGCTCGTTTTAGCGGCAGGAATGGCTCTTGTTCTCACGCGCTTAGGGCAGGGACGGGACGAGGCTGACCGGTATCAAACCGACAAAACGAAGCCAATTCACGCAGCGAAGACCCAGATGCAAAAGGCGCGCTCGCGGTGTTGTCCCGTCGCATGACATGTTGAAATGAAGCCGTGATTGTCGGAAGATCGGCGGGTATCCCCTCCAATTTGGGCCTGTGAGATTTGAGGCGTCCGGCAGTATTTTTCGATCGCGATGGCGTCCTCAATGAGGACGATGGCTATGCTTTCGACCCCGGCAAGATCCGGTGGGTAGAAGGAGCCCAAGAGGCCGTCAAAGCAGTCAATCACGCCGGGTATCTTGCGTTTATCGTGACCAACCAATCAGGAATTGCGAGGGGGCTTTACGAGGAGCGGCATGTTCGCGATCTGCACGAATGGATGTCGCGTGAACTTGCTATCGTTGATGCCCGTATCGATGCGTTCGAATTTTGCCCACATCACCCCGACGGTCTGATTGAGCGTTACCGTGTCCTCTGCGACTGTCGTAAGCCGCGGCCGGGCATGATCAGAGCCCTCCTTGAGCGGTATTCGGTGGACATCGATGCTAGCTTCCTGGTCGGTGACAAGCAGAGCGATCTTGCTGCGGCGCAAGCGGCCGGAATAGCAGCCTATCTGTTTGATGGATCAAACCTCCACACGTTCATTGCGCCGTTATTGACGGATTCGTCGTATCCTCCGGAGCGGTCACCATCGCATCGTGGAGAAGCCGGAACCGAGGATTGAGGCCGTGGTCTCGTCGGCAAAGGGATTGCTCGACTGCTAAGTAGAGAAATCAAGGAGGCAAATTGGCGTCAAAGCGACAGATCGAAGCCAATCGCGCAAACGCAGCGAGGAGTACCGGGCCGCAAACAAGCGCTGGCAAAGTAGCATCGAGCCGCAATGCCTATCGGCATGGCTTATCTCGTTGGGACGAACCCGCTGGTTCTGGTTTCGCTGGCTTCGATGCAGTCCTTGCTGAAGACTTCAAAGGGGCGGACATGGATGTCGCAGTTCAAGATCTGGCTCAAGCTAGGAGTCGCCAGGATCGCCTGCGAGCTCTTAGGTTAATTCTGATCTTGGAGGTGATTAAGGGCGCGGAACCAAAGCAAATGAGATATTTATCGAGCTTGGAACGGTATGAGAAGGCTGCTCTCTCGCGGCAACGGCGAGGGCTCAAACACGTGAAGCGGAATGCCGGATGAGAACCACGAGTTGAGCAGGACATTGGCGGTGTAGGGTCTTAGGCCGGGGAGCGCCGCGCCGATTGGACGGGCTGCTAGGATTTCAAAGTCTTGGAGGCTGCATGAACGACATTTTCCCACTACTGGCTGTCGCGATCACCTCGGTTTATTTGTGCTCTACGCGATGGTGCGGCAGAGCTGGCGTCGATCCCGCCGCGCCGATGAGGTTCCTCACTGGCCGGATTCGAGCCTGAGATAGCGATCGGCCGTAGAATCGCCATACGCAGGCGCATCGAGAAAATCGAAACTGGACTTGCGCCGTCGGGCAAAGCAACAGATAGAGCCTCCTTGGAATACCCGTTGTCGGTTGAGGAAAAGATGAAACGAGCGCTAGCCATCGTGATGATGCTACTCTTGCCGACGTCGCTGAACGCCGGATCAACCATCGTGGGCGCTGGCTCGCAATCTTGTATCGCCTGGCTGAATAGGAAGAAGAACTTAGTCGTAAAGGCAGCCTTTGAATCCTGGGTCGTGGGTTTCGTCAGCGGACGAAACGTGAGTGCTGAGAGGGACATTGTCGGCGGAGGCGATCTCTCCGCGATCGTTGCTTGGATGGACCGGCGCTGCAAATCTAACTCTTCAGATCAAATTGGAGTTGCAGCTCTGGACTTAGCGATGGAATTGGCTGGTAACGCGGCGAAGCGCTGATCTGCTAAACACTCCAGTTGACGCTGACGCCGCTAACGTCCTTAGCCCGGCGGAGCCCGCCGTGAATCACGGAGACACGTGTGCGGATCAAGCTACCCGAGACAGACCTCAAGTCAGCGCAAAGCCTTGGTTGCATTGAGCTCAAAGGGGAAGGCGGCGGATACGTCGGCCAATACTTTTCGGAAAGGGTCACGGGCGCACCGTTTTCCTCTTTGGGAAGGGCACGTTCAAGACCTACGCTGAGTGTCAAGCGTTCATCGATGGCGTGACCGCTGTCATCGATGACAACCGCAGGTCCCTCGGTGAGGCGACTAGTCGACCTGAGTTGAGGGATTGGAAGCTTGCTGTCAGCTCTTCCGCGCAAGCGGACGTCGCGCTGGTTAACTACCAGGCCTAGGCTTACGCAACGTCAGACTTTGCAGCTTCTTGACCGCTACCCACCACGGTCTCTACCGTCCCTGTCCGGCCAAAATACTGATTTGGAACTTACGAGCCATTTGCTTCCGTCGCGTGAGCGTCTGCCGGGGAATTTCCTAATAATGGAGGACCTAGCTACAGCTAAGACCCTTCTTTATGCCAGCGGTCATCGCCGAAACCCATAAATGGCGAGCGTCCTTCGTAGGGTGCATACCGTCAATAGTGTCAAATTGTGCGATGGTGCCAAGGTCAATCAGTGTCGATTGCTTGGCTGAGGCGGTTTCTCTAATTGTTTTGTCCACCGTCGACATCATGGCAACGTTTATCTTCGCGGCACTACCGACAGGAGCGAGAGTGGCAAGCGCTAGCGGTGCACCCGGTAGATTTTCGATGAGCAGTCCGTATGCGGCAGCGAAGTCAGTCCGATAGGGGGCTTGGGCGTCATTGATCCCGAGTGCGATGACGATCAAGTCGGGCCTCAGGCCAAGTGCTCGCGCGTCCTCTGCAAACGATATGAACGTTGAGGCTCTAGCTCCTCTTATGCCGGCGTTGATGACGTGGCGGCCACAGACTTCTGCAGGGAGAAAGGCCCCAGCGGTCAAACTGTCGCCAATGACCAAAACAGAAGGATGACCTGACGATTGAGCCAATAGCGCAAGCGATGACGGGTCTCGTTCCCACGGCTTGGGCCGAGAGCTCTTTTTGGTGAAATAGAATGTAGTCGCGTTGCTTACAACGAGCAGGACCATCAGCAGCAGCCGGAGCATATGCCCATTTACCACCACAATCCCGAACAGAGTCAACTCAATGAATCTATCTCCCTGTAGTGATACCGGCCGCCGCCGAAATCGCCGACATCTTTTTCCGAGGCATCAGCACCGCTTGGCAGTGGATCGACCTGCGCGACGAGCCTTGGCGGGCTTTAGCACGATGGCTGCACCTTGGCGGGTGCGCTGACCTGGATGTGACCTATCACGGGGGTGGCGTAGCAATACCGAGGGCCGCCAAGTCTGCGGCTGATGTCTAAGGGGAAACCCCAAGGCTGCGCCGCGAGTCCTCAAGGCTCGTTCTAACACCTCGGCTTTGCCGTCCACCACGGCAAGCGGCCCTTAGAAGCCAAATCTTGAGAAACCAAACTGACCATCGAAAGAATTATGTTTCCGTCCCAAGCGTCCGCTCAAACCCCATCGGACAGCCCGAAGCGGGGAAACGCACCGGCGACTCTCCCAGCCCGTCCCGAGCCAGTCCAACGTCCTCACAAGCCCCGGCAGCCGTCCCGAAACCCACGTCCGAGCCGTCGACTTCCCCGTTACCTGCCGGTAGCGCGCCAGCCGACAGCGCAACCCCCTGCGGCAGCCCCGCACTAGAGTTTCCATCGCAGTAACGATTGCTGGAAAGCTTCCGAGCGGCGAAATACTGCGGATCGATCCGCACCTCGACGAGGGCGCGCTACTCTGGAACGGTGCCTGAACGCAGCTCGCCTCCTTCTCTCGGAGCTATTCGATCTTGCCGTGAGGCAAGGCGAAACGGGCGCAGCAATGAGCAAGCTCATGCAATTCCCCGCCGATGGCAAACGAGCATCGCCATGGGACACGCACCAGGCACAAGCATTTCGCGACTTGGAGGGCCCGCTGTCCGATTGCGTCCGATGGCCGGTATCGCAGCCGTAATGTCGGATGCTGACGATGGTCACGATGAGCAACTGGTCTTCGCAATCTATCACACGAAGGACGTGCTCGAGGATCTGCTCAGCTCTTGAGATGGCATGAAGCGCGTCGCCGAGCCCAGACGCCGCGATCATTTGCGCCACAGCCGTCGCGTTCCCGCAAACCGAGGAGCGAATTCCCGCAATCGATTTACGGGAATTTTGCGGTCAAGGCGTTGTTTTCGTTGTTTCTTCCGCGCGTTCATCTGGATCAGCGCGGGTCGTTGATTGAATTTGCCCTGCTAATTCCCGATAGACCCGGGCCGGCATTTACCTTTCGTCCGCGATCACCTTGCCGTCGTTCGGCAGCGCGCCGGGTCTCACCAATTCAACCTCGCCTCCGAGTTTCGTCACTGCGCGCAAGGTGCCTGCAATCTCCTCGCGCAACGCATCGCTCGCGGCCCCCGTTTCCGCTTTCAGCGTCATTGCGTCGGCCTCGCCCTGGCGCGTGACGATGAGGCGTAGTCTTCCGAGCGCGGAATGGCGCTTGCCGATCTCGGCGACCTGCTCGGGGCGGACGAACATGCCCTTGACCTTGGTGGTCTGGTCGGCGCGGCCCATCCAGCCCTTGATGCGCATGTTGGTGCGCCCGCAGGGGCTGGTGCCCGGCAGTGCTGCGGTGAGGTCGCCGAGAGCGAGCCGGATCCAGGGATGGTGCGGATCGAGCGAGGTCACGACGATCTCGCCGACGTCGCCGGGCGCCACTGCATCGCCGGTACCGGGCCTGACGATCTCCATGATGAGATTCTCGTTCACGACCATGCCGTCGCGCGCGCTGGTCTCGAAGGCGATGATGCCGAGATCGGCGGTGCCGAAGGCCTGGTAGGCGTCGATGCCGCGTGCCTTGATCTCGGCCTGGAGCGAGGGCGGGAAGGCCGCGCCCGAGACCAGCGCACGCTTGATCGAGGTGACGTCGCGGCCCGAGCTTGCGGCAGCATCGAGCAAAATCTTCAGGAAGTCCGGCGTGCCGCTGTAGCCGACGGGACGGTAGGCCTCGATCAGCTCGAATTGCTGCTCGGTATTCCCTGGACCGGCCGGGATTACGGCGCAACCGAGCGCGCGGGCCGACGCATCGAAGATGAAGCCGCCGGGGGTGAGATGGTAGCTGAAGGTGTTGAGCACGATGTCGTCGGGCCGGAACCCGGCCGCGAACAGCGCCCGTGCGCCGCGCCAGGGGTCGGCCTGTCGCCCCTCCGGCTCGAAAATCGGCCCGGGGGAGGTGAAGAGGCGGGCGAACGAGCCGGGCGCCGCCGCGACGAACCCTCCAAAGGGCGTGGAGGCCTTGTGCAGGGCCGGCAGTTCCGACTTGCGCAGCACCGGCAGGCCCGCCAGGGCCGCCCTGGAGGTCACGGCGGCCGGGTCGACGCCTTTCAGCCGATCGGCATAGGCGGGCGCGGTCATCGCAGAATGCAGCACGCCTGGCAGGCGGGAGAACAGATCGGCCTCGCGCGCGGCTTGTTCGCGCGTCTCGAGGGCGTCGTAATGGCCGGTCATGGCTGATCTTTCCGGGTTGGCATCCGTTGCGCGCCGCCGCCGGCATGGGTATCAGACGGCCATGGGCGAGGTTTGAAGAGGACGCGATGGCGGACGAGGGAATCAGTGCGGCGGACGAGGCGTCGGACGTCGTGCCGCGCCTGAAGCGCCGCATGATCGACGAGGCGCTGCCGCTGTGGTCGACGGTTGGCTGGGACCATGGTGGTTTCATCGATCGGCTGCACCGCGACGGCACGGCGGACAGCGCCGCGCCGCGGCGCGTGCTCGTGCAGGCCCGTCAGATCTGGTGCTACGCCAAGGCTGCGCAGATGGGCTGGTACCCTGAGGGGCGCGCCATCGCACTGAAGGGGCTCGAGCATCTGCTCGCCAAAGCAAAGGCGCCCGACGGCCGGCCCGGCTACGTGCACCGGCTGACGCCGGAGGGCGCGGTGCTGGACGGCCGGCGCGACGCCTACGACCACGCCTTCATCCTGTTTGCGCTCGCGGCCGTCTATGCGCTCGACCAGGACGCGCAAATTCGCGCCGAGATCGACGCGCTGCTCGCCTTCCTCGACGTCCATCTGCGCTCGCCGCACGGCGGCGTCCACGAAGGCCTTCCGGTCTCGCTGCCGCGCCGGCAGAACCCGCACATGCATCTGTTCGAGGCGATGATCGCGTGCTTCGACGCGACCCACGATTTGTCGTTCCAGAACCGTGCCGGCGAGTTCTTCGCGCTGTTCCTCGCCAATCTCTACGACAAGCGGACGCGCGCGCTCGGCGAATATTTCGAAGAGGACTGGTCGAAGATCGCGCCAGTCAGCGTCGAGCCCGGCCACCAGGCGGAATGGGTCTGGTTGCTGAAGGGGTTCGAACGCATCACGGGCTGCCCGACCGGACAGCGGCGCGCCGAGCTGCTGGAAACCGCGCTGCGCTATCGCGACGAGGCCACCGGCTGCCTGATCGACGAGGGTGACGACGCCGGCAAGATTCGCCGCAGCACGCGCCGGCTGTGGCCGCAAACCGAGTTTGCGAAGGCGTGGATCGCGCAGGCCGAATCCGGCGAAGCCGGCGCGGCGGACGAGGCGCGCATGGCGCTGGCGCGGCTCGAACGGCATTATCTCAGCCATCCCGTGCGGGGCGGCTGGTACGACCAGTTCGACCGCGATGGCAAATCGCTGATCGACACCATTCCTGCGTCGTCGTTCTATCATGTTCTCTGCGCAGTCACGGAAGCGGAACAGGTGCTGCAGTAAGAGTGTGTTGTGTTGACGCGTTTGCTTCACGCGAACCGGTCCCCACTTCGCTCGAAAACGACATGTCAGAGCCAGCGCTTGCGTCGCTTGAAGCTTTTGAGGTTCTTGAAGCTCTTCCGCTGGTCGCCAGCGCCGCCGAGGTAGAATTCCTTGACGTCCTCATTGTCGCGCAACTCGTCGGGGGGGCCGTCGAGCACGACCTTGCCCTGCTCCATGATGTAGCCGTGGCTTGCCACCGACAGCGCGGCGCGGGCGTTCTGCTCGACCAGGAGAATGGTGACGCCGAGGTCACGATTGATCTTGTGGATGATCGAGAACACCTCTTTCACCAGCAGCGGCGACAGGCCCATCGATGGCTCGTCCATCAGGATCATCTTCGGGCGAGCCATCAGCGCGCGACCGATCGCGAGCATCTGCTGCTCGCCGCCGGAGAGATAACCGGCAAGCCCGGTGCGCTCCTTCAGGCGCGGGAAATAGTCGAAGACCATATCGAGATCGGCGCCGACCTCGCGGTCCCTGCGGGTGAATGCGCCGAGCTTGAGGTTTTCCAGCGAGGTCATGTCGGCAACGATGCGCCGGCCTTCCATCACCTGGAAGATGCCGCGGCGGACGATCTTGTCGGGATCGATGCCGTTGATGCGCTCGCCCTCGAACAGGATCTCGCCGCGCGTGACTTCGCCGTCCTCCGTCTTGAGCAGCCCGGAGATCGCCTTCAGCGTCGTCGACTTGCCTGCGCCGTTGGCGCCGAGCAGCGCCACGATCGCACCCTTGGGCACGTCGAGGCTGAGACCGCGCAGCACCAGGATGACGTCGTCATAGACGACCTCGATGTTGCGCACGGCAAGGAGAGGCGGCGCGGGTACAACGCCGGGGGAGGGGCGCTCGATGTGAGCCGCTTCACTCATGGTCAGTTACTCTCTCGATGTCGTCACCCGCCTTGTGCGCAATCGCACTGGGGCGGGTGACCCAGTATTCCAGAGACGCCGGAGATTCACCGGGAAGCCGCGGCGGACTGGATCCCCCGCCTTCGCGGAGGATGATAGTTGTGCGGAGGGCGAAAGCGAGGCTCACCAGCCCAGCAATTCCGACTTGCGCGGGAGCTCGACGGTCTTGACCTTCTCGAGCTTGATCGCGCCCTTGGCCATGAGGTCGTTGAGGTCGCCGTCGGTCGCGCCCGCAATCTTGGTGCGGTAGAGGTCGACCTTCAGCGTGCCGCGGTGGTCCTTGTCGGTCCAGGTCGAGGGATTGCAGACGCCTTCCATCCCGGCCGGCACCCAGTCCTTCTTCTGGTAGAAGCCTTTGGCGACGTTCTCGCCGGTGGCGCCGCCGTTCTTGGCGGCCCAATCGATCGCCTCCTTCATGTAGAGCGCCGAGCACACTGCCGCGATGTAGTGCACCGGGCGATAGACCTTGCCGGTCGGGTCGGACATCTTCGAGATCTCCATCACCGTTTTCATGCCGGGCGCCTCGCCGCCCCAACTCACCGCGGTGCGCAGCGGAAAGATCACGCCGTCGGCGGCATCGCCCGCGGTCTTGGCGGCGTTCTCGTCCATGCCCCAGACATTGCCCATGAACTGGATGTCGACGCCGGCGGTCTTGCAGGCCTTCATCACCGAGATATTGGACGCGGCGGTGTTGCCGAGATACGCGTAGTTGGCGCCCGAGGATTTCAGGCTCAGGCACTGCGCGCTGTAGTCACCCGGCGCGAGCGCGAACACCAGCGGCGGTAGCACCTCGAAACCGAGCTCCTGCGCCATGGCTTCGCCGGCGGCCTTCGGTGCGTTCGGATAAGGGTGGTTGGCGCCCATGTGGACGAATTTCGGCTTGCCGGGCTTGCCCTTGGCCTTCCAGTCCTCGGCCGCCCACATCAGCATGGCGCGGAGCGAGTCCGAATAGCTCGGGCCGTAGAAGAAATTGTACGGCGCGGGCTTGGCCTTGCCGCTGATACCTTCGGGGTCGGTGAGCGCGGCGGCATAGGAGCCGGACATGTCGGGGATCTTGTCCTGGGCGAGGAAGCCGGTCAGCGCCTCGGTGTCCGCGGTGCCCCAGCCCATGATCGCGGCGACCTTGCTGTCAGGCGCCGACCATTTCTTGTAGAGCGCGATCGCGCGCGGCACCTGGTAGCCGTAATCGTTGGTGTCGACATTGAGCTGCTTGCCGCCGACGCCGCCGTTCTTGTTGACCCAGGCGAAGGTGTCGGCGACGGCCTGGCCGTAGGGCGTGCCGACATCGGACGTGCCGCCGGAATAATCGGCGAGATGACCGATCGCGATCTGCGCCTGCGCGCCTGACGAGAATGCGGCGATCGCCAGCGCAAGTGACGCGGTGCTCAAAAGGGATTTTGTCTTCATTGGTTGCCTCCTCCTGTTTATTTGTTGGTTAGCGAGTTGCCCGCGCTCAATGCGAGAACGGGTAGAGTTTCCAGTACGCCTTGATCTGTCGCCAGCGATGCGCGAGCCCGTCAGGCTCGAACATCAGGAACGCGATGATGATCACCCCGATCGCGATCTCGCGCAGGAAGGTGATGTTGTTGTTGAGCGACAGCGCCTTGTCGATCGCGCCGCCCTTCAGCGCCACGCTGAGGAACTCCATCGTCTCGGGCAGCAGCACCACGAACGCGGTGCCCATCAGCGTACCCATGATCGAACCGGTGCCGCCGATGATGATCATGGCGAGAAACAGGATCGAGCGTTCGATGCCGAAACCCTCTTGCGATACCACGAGCTGGTAGTGCGCATAGAGCGCGCCGGCGATGCCGGCGAAGAATGCGGCGAGGCCAAACGACAGCGTGCGATACTTTGTGAGGTTGATGCCCATGATCTCCGCGGAGAGATAATGGTCGCGGATCGCCACCAGCGCGCGGCCATCGCGCGTGCGCATCAGGTTGGTGACGAGGACGTAGCTTGCAACCACGTAGGCGAGCACAACGTAGAAATATTGCCTGTCGCCGCGCAGCGTGTAGCCGAAGATCGAGAACGGACTGGCGCTGGCCGGCACCGAGCCGCCGGTGAACCACTCCGCGCGGGAGAAGAAGTCGAGCAGGATGTATTGTGCCGCGAGCGTCGCGATGACGAGGTAAAGCCCCTTCAGCCGCGCCGCCGGGATGCCGAAGATCAGCCCGACCAGCGCAGTGACGATTCCCGCGAGGGGGATCGCGAAGAACACCGGGATCGATGCGCTGTTGGAGATGTAGGCAGAGGTGAAGGCGCCGAGCAGGAAGAAGGCGGCGTGGCCGATCGAAATTTGGCCGGTGAAGCCGACCAGGATGTTGAGGCCAAGCGCGGCGATCGAGAAGATGCCGATCTGGATCAGGATGCTGAGCCAGTAGCCGCCGAGGACTTGCGGCACCAGGCACAGCACCAGCACGCCGACGATCGCAAAGTTGCGGCTGGTCGTGGTCGGGAAGATCGTGGTGTCAGCCGCGTAAGAGGTGCGGAAATCACCAGCAGGGATGAGGGCGGGACCGGCCATGGGTCAGATCCGTTCGATGTCGTGGGTGCCGAACAGGCCGTAGGGCTTGATCATCAGCACGATGATGAGGACGTAGAACGGCGCGATCTCGTAGAGATTGCCCCAGTGAAGGTATTCGCTGTCGACATATTGCGCGATGTTCTCGAGTAATCCGATGATGATGCCGCCGAGCACGGCACCGCCGACGGAATCGAGCCCGCCGAGGATCGCAGCCGGAAACACTTTGATCCCATAGGCGGCAAGGCCCGAGGATACGCCGTTCACGACCGCGACCACGACGCCTGCAACCGCCGACACCGTTGCGGAGATCGCCCAGGCCATCGCGAACACGCTTTTCACGGAAATGCCGAGCGATTGCGCGACCTGTTGGTTGAACGCAGTGGCGCGCATCGCAAGGCCGTACTTTGAGGCGCGGAAGAACCAGGCCATGCCGATCATCATCGCGATCGAGACGACGAGGCTCATGACATAGACGGTCTGGATCTGGAGCCCGAGCAGGCTGACGGACTGGCTCTCGAACACGCGCGGGAACGGCTGCGGATTGACGCCGAACATCCATTTCAGCGTGGCCTGCAGCACGGTGGAGAGGCCGATCGTCACCATGATGACCGAGATGATGGGTTCGCCGATCATCGGTCGCAGGATCAGGACCTGCACCGCGATGCCGAACACGAACATGAACACCAGCGTCATCGGCATGCCGATCCAGAACGGCACCTGGTATTTCGCGAGCAAGGTCCAGCACACCCAGGCGCCGACCAGCAAGAGCTCGCCCTGCGCGAAATTGACGACCTGCGAGGCCTTGTAGATCAGCACAAACGACATCGCGACCACGCCATAGAGCGTGCCGACCACAAGGCCGTTGACCAGGAGCTGGATGAGGAAGGCGGTGTTCATGCCGATGTCCGTTTAAAATGCAGAAGCGATGACGGTGCACCCTTTCCCCTTGCGGGAGAGGGTGGCTTCGCAAGGCGAAGCCGGGTGAGGGGTTGTCTCCGCAGCGACGGTGTGGAGAGAGGACCCCTCACCCGAGTGGGGTCTTGGCTGATAGCGGAGATGCCCTCTCCCGCAAGGGGAGAGGTCGCATCGATCCGCATCGCGCTCTCGGTTCGAAGTAGGCTCACTCCGCCGCCTCCGCGAGCTGCCCGTGTCCGCCCAGATCCACCACTCGCAGCGTCGTCCGCACCCTTTGCGTGGTGCCGTCCTGGAACCGGATCATGGTGTCGACGGGGATGTCGGCCTGGCCGCGGTAGATCGCGTCGATGATGCCTTCGTATTTCTCGTTGATGACGCTGCGGCGCACTTTCCGCGTGCGGGTGAGCTCGCCGTCGTCGGCGTCGAGCTCCTTGTAGAGCAACAGGAAGCGCGAGATGCGCTGCGCCTGCGGCAGCGTGGCGTTGACGGTCTCGACTTCCTTCTTGAGCAGCGCATAGACCTCGGGCCGCGAGGCCAGATCGCTGTAGGTCGTAAACGAGAGCCGGTTCTTCTCCGCCCATTTCGAGATGATGGAGTAGCGGATGCAGATCATCGCCGCGAGCGCGTCGCGCCCCGAGCCCAGCACCACGGCTTCCGCGATGTAGGGCGAGAACTTCAACTTGTTCTCGATGAATTGCGGCGAGAAGCGCTCGCCGCGCGAGGTCTCGGCGAGATCCTTGATGCGGTCGATGACCACGAGCTGGCGATTCGCATTGAAATAGCCGGCGTCGCCGGATAGCATCCAGCCATCCCTGACGTCGGCGACGCTCGCCTCCGGGTTCTTGTAATAGCCGAGGAACATGTTGGGATGCCGCACCACGATCTCGCCGACGCCGTGAACGTCGGCATTGTCGATGCGGATTTCGACGCTGTCGGCCATCGGCACGCCGGTGGTGTCGGGATCGACCTTGCCCGCGGGATGCAGCGTGTAGGCCCCCAGCAGCTCGGTTTGGCCGTAGAGCGTGCGCAGCGGCACGCCCATGGCCTGGAAGAACTTGAAGGTCTCGGGCCCGAGTGCCGCGCCGCCGGTTGCGGCTGAACGCAGCCGGGTGAATCCGAGGCGGTCGCGCAATGCACGGAACAGGATCGCGTCGGCAAAGCCGGAACGTTCACCCTGTTCGAGCGCGGCAAGTCCGCTCTTCATGCCGATGCCGAACAGGCGCTGCTTGAACGGCGTTGCGTCCATCACCCTGGCGCGGACGTCGGCGGCAATCGATTCCCAAACGCGCGGTGCAAACAGGACAAAGGTCGGCGCGATCTCGCGCAGATCGTTCATCATGGTCTCGGGCTCCTCGACGAAGTTGATCTTCATCCGGCACAAGAGGCCTTTGCCGAGTACATAGACCTGTTCCATAATCCAGGGCAGCGGCAGCACCGAGACGTATTCGTCGTCTGGCCCTTTCGGGTCGAAAGCCAGATACGTCGCGCAATGGCCGAGCACACGGCCGGCCGCGAGCATCGCAAGTTTGGGATGCGAGGTGGTGCCTGACGTCGTGCAGAGGATCGCGACGTCCTCGCCCTTGGTCGCATCCACCAGCCGATCGTAGAGTTCCGGTTCGCGCGTAGCCCGAGCCCGGCCGAGTTTGGCAAACGTCTCCGCCGACATCAAACGCGGATCGTCGTATTTCCGCATGCCGCGCGGATCGGAATAGATGATGTGCTTCAGCTTTGGGACGCGGTCGGCCAGCGTGAGCAGCTTATCGACCTGCTCCTCGTCCTCGGCGAAAACGAGCTGCGCCTCGCCATAATTGAGGAGATAAGAGGCTTCCTCGTCGAGCACGTCACGATAGAGCCCGAGGCTCAAGCCTCCAACCGCATGAGTGGCGATTTCCGCCGCGACCCAGTCCGGCCGGTTGTCGCCGATGATGCCGATGACGTCTTGACGCCCAAGGCCCAGTTCGATGAGGCCGAGCGCGAAATCGCGCACCCGCGTCTGGTAGGCGTTCCAGGTGAACGGGCGCCAGAGCCCGAGATCCTTCTCCCGGAGTGCGATCTCGTTGCCGTACTCCTTCGCATTGAGCCGGAGCATTTTCGGATAGGTGTCGGCCTGGGCGACGCGGCCTGCGTAATCCATCATGCCGCGCTCTCCTGCGCCGGCGGAGCATCGTCAGGGTCCACCAGCACCTCGTCCTCTTCGCCGAGATAGGCGCGCCTGACGTGGGGATCAGCGAGCACGGCGGCCGGATCGCCCTCGGCGATCTTGCGGCCGAAATCCAGCACCATGACGCGGTGGGAGATGTCCATCACCACGCCCATGTCGTGCTCGATCATCACCACGGTCATGCCGAACTCCTCGTTGAGATCGACGATGTACCGGGCCATGTCCTCCTTCTCCTCGAAGTTCATGCCGGCCATCGGCTCGTCGAGGAGAATGAGGCGCGGCTCCAGCGCCATGGCGCGGGCGAGCTCGACGCGCTTGCGCAAGCCGTAGGAGAGGGTGCCGGCCGGCGCCTTTCGCACCGACTGGAGGTCGAGGAAATCAATGATTTCTTCTACCTTGCGGCGGTGCTCGAGCTCTTCCTTGCGCGCGCCGGTGAGCCAGTACAGCGAGCCCGTGAGAAAATTGTTCTTCAGGAGGTGATGGCGGCCGACCATGATGTTGTCGAGCACGCTCATATGGTGGAACAGCGCCAGGTTCTGGAAGGTGCGGCCGATGCCGAGCGAAGCGCGCGCGTTGGGCGTCAGGCCGGTGATGTCGCGGCCCTGGTAGAACAACTGGCCTTCGGTCGGCTTGTAGCGGCCGGAAATACAGTTCACGATCGAGGTCTTGCCGGCGCCGTTGGGGCCGATGATCGAGAACAGCTCGCCTTCCCTGATGGCGAAGCCGACATCGGTCAGCGCACGAACGCCGCCGAATCGCAAGGACACGCCGCGCACTTCAAGACTGGTAGCCACCAAACAGATCCCTCCCGGTGATGGCGCTTTCAGTGGCGCTCTTCGTCCGTTTCTGTCGTGCGATCCTAGTACGACCGTGCCGGTGAGGCCATGCAGCAGATGGTCTCGACCGGAGCCGCGCCGCTCCCTTCCCGTTTGGGATCAAAAGCCGCATCGCCCGAGGTGGTCCTCAATAGGGGAAAGCGCTATTTTGAAATGTCCCCCGCCTGACAATTCTGCGACAAAGTTTTTGGATGGGGGATCATCCATCTTTCGTTGGATGGTGGTCGAAACGGTCATGCTGCGTTGCAGCAGAACAGGAGTGACGAACGGTGCGGCTGGCTTCGGGATCATGATTTCAGAGGATCAACTGAAGCGCGTCGCTGCCTGGTCGCGCGAGCTCACGCCAGCGGAGATCGAGGTCGCTCGTACCGGGATCACGGAGCGGTCCTACGGCACGGGCGAGACCGTTTTCATGCGCGGCGATACGTTCGACTATTGGGCCGGCATGGTCTTCGGCCTTGCCCGGATGGGCGGGGTCTCGCGCGACGGCAAGGAGACGAGTCTTGCCGGGCTGACGGCCGGGGCCTGGTTCGGCGAGGGCAGCGTGCTCAAGAACGAACCGCGCCGCTATGACGTGGTGGCGCTGCGCAACAGCCGCGTCGCACTGATGGAGCGTAGCGCCTTCATGTGGCTGTTCGAGAACAGCGTCGGCTTCAACCGCTTCCTGGTGCGCCAGCTCAACGAGCGGCTCGGCCAGTTCATCGGTATGCTCGAAGTCAACCGCACGCTGGATGCCACCGCGCGGCTTGCCCGCAGCATCGCCTCGCTGTTCAATCCGATCCTCTATCCGGAATCCACCGCGCATCTGGAGGTCACCCAGGAGGAGATCGGCGCGCTTTCCGGCATGTCCCGCCAGAACGCCAACCGCGCGCTGAACCGGCTGGAGAAAGAGGGGCTGCTGCGGCTGGAGTACGGCGGCGTGACCATTTTGGATATCGAGCGGCTAAGGGGATACGGGGAGGAGTGAAGCCGCGTTCGCGGCCGCAACCCACCGCTTGCTCTTCCGGCACGACGAGCCCATCCTTGCCGGGATCCTGGGCCCATCTGACCGGGTCCAGCAGACTGCGCCATCGCGGCGCCCGCGGGGTCTCGACCCATGAACTGCTCCTGTTGCGGTTCCGAGGTTCAGAGCGGCTTTGCCTTCTGCCCGAAATGCGGCACGAAGCAGCCGAACGCCTGCCCCGGCTGCGGCTATGCGTGCGCACCGGATTTCGCGTACTGCCCGAAATGCGGCGCCCTCGTCAGTGAAGCCTCCAAGGCCGGCGGGCAGGCATCAATTCAGGCCAGCCGCGTGACAATCCCGACCAGGGCGTCCTCGCCACCGCTGGCGCCGACGGCCGACGCCCTATACGGGTTTCGATCGCAGCCGGACAAGATCGACAGCGAAGCCAACCGCCGCACCATTACCGTGCTGTTTGCTGACCTTAGCGGCTTCACCACGATGAGCGAGCGACTCGATCCTGAAGTCATGCAGGCGCTTCAGAACGAATTGTTCGAGGAGCTAACGGCGGCGGTGCAAAGCTTTGGCGGCTTCGTGGACAAATTCATCGGCGACGCGCTGCTTGCGCTATTCGGAGCGCCGGCCGCGCACGAAGACGACCCCGAGCGGGCCGTCCGCGCCGCGCTCGACATGATCGGCCGAACGGCGCAACTCAGCGAACGTGCAAAGGCGTATGCCGGGTCACCGCTCCTGCTTCATGTCGGCATCAACACCGGGCACGTGGTTGCTGGGGGACTGGGTGTTGGAGTTGCCAAATCCTACTCGGTCACGGGCGATACGGTGAATACGGCTCAACGATTGCAGTCGATGGCCTCCACGGGCGAGGTGCTGGTCGGGCCGCTGACCTACCGTCTTACGCGGCATGCATTCTCATATGAATCGCTTGGCGAGGTCTCGCTGAAGGGCAAGATGGGCAGCGTCCTGGTCCATCGCTTGAACGGACCGCTCGACACGCCCCGTGCGGCACGCGGCCTCGATACGCTGGGCCTCAGTGCGCCGGTGATTGGGCGCGACGCCGAGCTCGCCCGTCTAGTCGACAATCTTGATCTCGCGTGTGGCGGCGCGGCGCAGCTGGTGCGGTTGGTCGGTGAAGCCGGCATCGGCAAAACGCGTCTGGTGGACGAATTCGTTGCCCACGCCCGCGATGTGGACCGTTTCGCCGGCGTGGCGATCCGGCGCGCTGTCTGCTCGCCGCTGGGCGAACAGTCCTATGGCACCCTTGCCGCTGTGCTGCGCAGCGCCTACGGCATCGCGCAAAAGGCGACCGTGGCGGAGGCCCAGGCCAAGCTGGCGACGGCACTGTCGGAGCTCGGCCTTGCGGTCGAAGAGGCCGATCGCCTGATGCCCCTTTATTTCCACGTTCTCGGCCTCGGCGATCCGGACGCCGCGCTGCAGCACGTCGAGCCCGAGCAGCTTCGGCGGCAGATATTCTTTGCGATTCGTACCGTGTTCGAACGGCGCCTGGTCCTGTCGCCGCTCCTGATCATTGTCGAGGATCTGCACTGGGCCGATGCCGTATCGCTTGAAGCGCTGCGATTCCTGATGGACCGGCTGGAGCGTACGCGGCTGATGCTGTTGTTTACGCATCGGCCCATGTTGGAACTGGATCAGTTCGGCTCGGGACGGATCAGCCATACAACCCTTCGATTGCTTCCGCTTGGTGATGCAGACGGACAAAAGCTGCTCGCGGCCTACTTCAGCCACGGCTGGAGTGAACCGCCGGGCAATCTGTTCAGCCGAATCCTCGAGCGCGCGGGCGGCAATCCACTCTTCTTTGAGGAAATCATCCGCGGTCTCATCGAAGCTGGCGCCTTGGAGCGTGACGGTTCACGGTGGCGGATCAAGTCAGATGAAGCCGCCGCCGGTATACCGGCAAGCATTCAGGCCCTGTTACTGGCGCGCCTGGACCGGCTGCCGCATGAGGTGCGCCGCTTGGCCCAGGAGGCCGCGGTGATCGGCCCCCGTTTTGATGCGGCTCTTCTCGGCGCGATGGCATCTGAGAGGACCAAGGTGGAAGCGGGGCTCGAACTTCTGTGCGATGCCGAGATTGTCGAGGAGGTCGCGGGTGCGAACTCGATCTCGCTGCGATCTTATCGCTTTACGCAAACCATGCTTCAGGACGTGATCTATCAAAACCTGCTCTTGCAGCGTCGGATCGAGCTCCATGGACGGATTGGTGCCGCGCTGGAGCGGCTCTATGGCAATGAGCCCGAGCGCCTCGAGGACCTCATTCTGCTCGGACACCATTTCAGCCTGAGCGCGAGCAAGCCGAAAGGTGCGCGCTATCTGCGCGCGGCCGGCGATCGCGCCCGCGCGACCTACGCCAATGACGATGCCATTCGCTTCTACCAACAGGCTCTCGCCGTGTTGTTGGCCGGCGGGGAACGGGAGCCCGAACGCCTGATCCTCTGCGAGCGGATCGCGGAGCTGTGTGCCGCGGCCGGCCGGAGGATCACGGCTGAGGAGCACTACCAGAGTGCCCTGGAAGGTCATCGCAATGCGGAGGACCGCATCAGCGAAGCGCGAATTCTCCGCAAGCTTGGCCGATTGTTGTGGGACGCCGGCAAGCGGATCAAGGCAGAGGCGCATTATGCCGAGGCGGCCGAACGGCTGGGAGGGACCGACGCGCCCATCGAGTGGGCGCACCTCCTGCAAGAGCGCGGCCGTCTTTCGTTTCGCACGGGCGATCACGTGGCCGCCGCGAGATGGGCGGACGAGGCGCTTGGCTACGCCCGAAGCGTACCGGCGGACGCCGACAGGCAAGTCGGATTCGAGACGGCGCGCGCCATTGCAGAGTCGCTCAACACCAAGGGGGTGGCACTGGCGCGGCTTGGCCGACACCAGGAGGCGGTCCGCGAGGTGGAGCAAAGTGTCGCAGCAGCCGAGGCCGCCGGTCTCCTCAACGTGGCCTGCCGCGGTTACACCAATCTCGGTGTGCTCTACACGATTGTCGACCCTGCGAAAGCCGTGGAGATTTGCAGGCGCGGACTCGATGTCGCGCGTCGGATCGGCGATCTCGGGTTCCAGGCGCGCCTTCTCGCCAATTTTGCCGTTGCCTGTTGCACCTTCACCGACAAATGTACTGAGGAGGGGGTGCCGGCCGCCGAAAAGGCGATCGAAATCGACCGCGCGCTTGATCAGCGCGAGCATCTCTCCGTGCCGTTGATCGTGCTCGGGCAAATCCATCAATGCCATTTCCGGCCCGATCTGGCTGCTCGTTGCTACAATGAGGCAATCGAGGTGGCGAGCGAAACCGGCGAGCCGCAGCAGCTGTTTCCATGCTATGATGGTCTTGCGACGCTGAACCTTGATCGAGGCGACATGCCCGAGGCCGAGCGATATTTCGCGCTGGCACAGGACGTCTGCACGCGGCACGGGCTTGATCCCGCAGGGCTGATCGTACTGCCGTTTCTTGACTAGATCATGTGAAGGAGTGCCATCATGTCTGAACGTCACGTCGAGGGACCACTTCAACCGGGCGATCGTGCACCGAACGTCGTGCTGGACGCGATCACACGCGACGGAAAGATCGCGCTCGAAGACTTTCGCGGACAAAGCCCGATATTGGTGGGCCTGTATCGGGGGCTGCATTGCCCGTTCTGCCGCCGCCATATCGCGGCACAGGCCCAACTTGATGCCGCCTTGCACGAGAAAGGCGTCGAAAGTCTCACGGTGGTCAACACGCCGATCGAGCGCGCGCGACTCTATTTCCGTTACCATCCGTTGCCCAACCTGCTCGCTGCGTCCGATCCCGAGCGGATCTCGCACCGCGCGTTCGGCCTGCCCAATCTCGAGTTCACGGAGAACGAGACCGAGTGGCCGCACAAGGTCGGCATGAACGTGGTCATGAGCATGCAAGTCGACATGCCCGGCGAATTGCCTGGCCCGATGAACCGGCCCGCGGCCGCGGAGTACCTCAATAACAAGGACGGCTATGAGATAACGGAAGCCGATCAGCGCATGGCGGCAACCGGCCAGGGCCAGCTCTTCGGGCAGTTTCTGCTCGACCGCGAGGGGGTTGTGCGCTGGAGCTTTACCGAGGTGCCCGAAGGCGGCCATCGCATGTTTGCCGCGCCGAGCCCGCAGGAGCTGATGTCGGCCGCCTCGCAGATGGCAAGCTAGGCACCGCGTCTGGCGATCATTCCGCCACCTTCGGCCGCTTGTCCACCAATGCTGCCGCCATCGCCGAGATCAGCGGGCGCATGAAATAGTGGTCTTCCACCGGCGAGATGTCCGTGCGCAAGCCGAGCGCTACGAGCTCGCCGGAGACGGCCGGCCCCACTGACGCGATCAGCGTCCGCTCGAATCCTGCGCGCAGGCGCGCCTCGCTGCCATGCGCCCTCGCAGCTTCGAGGAGACGGCGGACCTGGCCGAGATTGGTCAGTGCGATGGCGTCGATCCGCCCTTCCGCCATGTCGTCGATTGCATTGACGATGCTGGCGTCCGCAGCCTTTGGATCGTAGACGTAAGGCAACACGGTATCGACCTCGGCACCTTGCGCGGCGAGCGCGCCGGTCAGCGCGCTGTGGTCCTTGTCGGGATAGAGCTGGAGGCCGAGGCGACGTCCGTTCAGGTCGAGCTTGCCCAGCATCTCGATCACACCCTCGGTGGTCGGCTTCTCCGTCATCTGCTGCTGCTCGAGCCCGATCTCGCGTAGCGCCTTGCCGGGCTTCGGGCCGCGGGTGAATTTTCGCGATCGGGCGAGGGAAGCAACCAAGGCCTGGTCGAGACCACGGGTTCGCGCGAGCTTCATGATCCGCCGCAGCCCTTCGCCGGTCATCAGCACGAGATCGTCGAAGGGCCTGTCGACGGCGCGGCGGATCCAGGCCTCGACCGGGGCGGGGTCCGGCGCATCCTGGATCGTGAACATCGGGCATTGCACGACCTCGGCGCCTTGCTCGGCCAGCAGCTTCGAAAACTGCGCCTCCTCGCGCGTTTCCAGGATCAGGATGCGGGTGCCGTTCAAGCGGTCGGCCATGAGTGAACTCCGGTCAGTCAAAGCAATGGTGCGTTCATCCTGACTCCACGGTCGGGATTGGCGCAAGGTGGGGTCGGTGATAGAGCAGGGCGCAAATCGCGGGTTGTTCCCGCAGCCGTTGCCCAAACCTTCATCAAGGCCCATGCCCGATCATCAATATGTCCTGACCCTGTCCTGTCCGGATCGTCCCGGCATCGTCTCGGCGGTGTCGACCTTCCTGGCGAATTCCGGACAGAACATCCTCGACGCCCAACAATTCGACGACATCGAGACCAACAAGTTCTTCATGCGGGTGGTGTTCACCGCCGCCGACCTCGCCGTGGAGCTGTCGGCGCTGCAGACCGGCTTCGCCGCGATCGCCGAGCGCTTCGGCATGGAATGGCAGATGCGCGATCGCGCCGCGCATCGCAAGGTGATGCTGCTGGTGTCAAAGTCCGATC
The DNA here is from genome assembly GCF_055811695.1 of Bradyrhizobium sp. MI1.3. NCBI lineage: Bacteria > Pseudomonadati > Pseudomonadota > Alphaproteobacteria > Hyphomicrobiales > Nitrobacteraceae > Bradyrhizobium > Bradyrhizobium sp. MI1.3. The sequence goes on from NZ_JBVVPQ010000089.1 coordinate 22,409, forward strand.
ACTGCCTGGTCGACATCCTCTATCGCTGGCGCACCGGCGAGCTGCCGATGACTTTGGCCGCCATCGTCTCCAACCATCCGCGCGAGGTCTATGACGGGCTCGATTTCGGCGGGGTTCCGTTCCACTATCTGCCTGTTACGAAAGAGACCAAGCGCGAGCAGGAGGCGCAGATCCTCGACCTCGTCGCCAAGACCGGCACGGATCTCGTCGTTCTCGCCCGCTATATGCAGATATTGTCGGACGATCTCTCGGCAAACCTGTCGGGACGCTGCATCAACATCCACCACTCGTTCCTGCCAGGTTTCAAGGGCGCAAAACCCTATCACCAGGCCCATGAGCGTGGCGTCAAGCTGATTGGCGCCACCGCGCACTACGTCACCCGCGACCTCGACGAGGGCCCGATCATTGATCAGGACGTCGAGCGCATCAGCCATCGCGATACGCCTGAGGATCTCGTCCGCAAGGGCCGCGACATCGAGCGCCGCGTGCTCGCGCGCGCGATCCGCTACCATCTCAACGACCGCGTCATCCTCAACGGCCGCAAGACCGTGGTGTTCGTGGATTGATTTGCGTCACCTCTCTCCGCAAGCGGCGAGGGGCGCTTTCTAGCGCACCGCGCTGCCGGACGCCGTGCCCTTCTGCGCCTGCTCTTCCTTTTCGCGATCCGCTGCCGGCATCAGCCGCTTGCGCTCGCGTTCCTTCATGTAGGCATCGTATTGCGGCGTCCCCGCCCGCGGCGGGGCGTCCGCCGGCAAGCCGCCGGCCCATTGCGGGACGTAGTCGCCCATGCCGGACGAGAGCTTTTCGTTGACGGTGCCGCAGCCGGACAGGCCCGCGGAGAGCGCGAGGAGGATCAGGAGGGAACGGAAGGGTCTGGGCATTGTACGGAGGCGAGGTCAGTCGTGTTGGACGCCAGGTCAGGCTGTCGCCGGGAGAGTAGCCTTCAACAGGTAAAATAGACTTATTCGAGGTGGGTAATTTGATACCGGAGTGTGCCGACCCAGGCCCTGCCGATGTTCAAATTCTGCAAACAAAAGACGAAATCCTCCATCCACCCGGCTGACAGCGTTTCTAGACTGCGGCAAGAGCTCGCGACAAAGCGCCTTGATCGGGAGATAGGGCTTTTTCGTTGACAGGTCCATTTTGTTTGTACAATCGTACAAATGATAAGCGACTGCAATCGCGATGCCGGGTTTACTCGGACGTCACCCGATATCGCTTCTGCCGTCGGCAATCGGAACGCTCGGCTTGCGCGGAATGGTCGCCAAACGTCCGATTGACAATAAGGGCGCGAAAGACGCCATGTGGCGCGCGACATCACGCGTGCGTGAGCTAAACTTAAGGCAAGGATCGGGCACTCGGTCCAGCGCACAAGAGATCAGGAATGAAGGGGAGGGACATCTGATGTTCGAACGCAAACAACTGTCTCGTAGGACTGTTTGGGCTGCAGCAGCTGCCGCCATCGCGGGCCTTGCGGCCATCGCACCGGCCAAGGCCGAGGATAGCGTCAAGGTCGGTCTGATCCTGCCGATGACCGGCGGCCAGGCCTCGACCGGCAAGCAGATTGAGAACGCGATCAAGCTCTACATGCAGCAGAAGGGCGACACCGTCGCCGGTAAGAAAATCGAGATCATCCTCAAGGACGATGCTGCGATTCCCGACAAGACCAAGACCGCCGCGCAGGAGTTGATCGTCAACGACAAGGTCAATTTCATCGCCGGTTTCGGCGTGACGCCGGCCGCGCTCGCGGCGGCGCCGCTGGCCACGCAAGCCAAGATCCCGGAGATCGTGATGGCGGCCGGCACCTCGATCATCACCGAGCGCTCGCCCTATATCGTGCGCACCAGCTTCACGCTGGCGCAGTCCTCCACCATCATCGCCGACTGGGCGGTGAAAAACGGCATCAAGAAGGTGGCGACCCTGACTTCGGACTACGCGCCGGGCAATGACGCGCTCAACTTCTTCAAGCAGAACTTCACCGCCGGTGGCGGCGAGGTGGTCGAAGAGGTGAAGACGCCGCTCGCCAATCCCGATTTCGCACCGTTCCTCCAGCGCATGAAGGACGCCAAGCCTGACGCGATCTTCGTGTTCGTGCCGGCCGGCCAAGGCGGTAACTTCATGAAGCAGTATGCCGAACGCGGGCTCGACAAGGCCGGCATCAAGGTGATCGGACCGGGCGATGTGACCGACGACGACCTCCTCAACAACATGGGCGACGCCGTGCTGGGCACGGTCACCGCGCACCTCTATTCGGCGGCACATCCCTCGCAGATGAACAAGGATTTCGTCGCGGCCTACAAGAAGGCCTACGGAAACCGGCCGGGCTTCATGGCGGTGGGCGGCTATGACGGCATTCACCTGATCTACGAAGCGCTGAAGAAGACCAATGGCGACACCGACGGCACCAAGCTGGTCGAAGCCATGAAGGGCCAGAAATGGGAGAGCCCGCGCGGCCCGATCTCGATCGACCCCGAGACCCGCGACATCGTGCAGAACATCTACATCCGGAAGGTCGAGAAGGTCGACGGCGAGCTTTACAACGTCGAGTTCGCGACCTTCGAGGCCGTCAAGGATCTCGGCAAGACCAAGAAGTGACGCGCGAAAGCGCGTCATCCCGGAACTCTCACCTCTCCCGCTTGGCTTGCGGGAGAGGTCGGCGCAAAGCGCCGGGTGAGGGTTCTCTCCTCTGGGGGAGTCTTCGTTGTTGAGGCACCCTCTCCCCAACCCTCTCCCGCAAGCGAGGGCTTTGCGTAAATCGCGAATCTGCGATTCTCTAAGAGACATCTGAAGAGGATCTGGGGA
>NZ_JBVVPQ010000090.1:0-24869 GCF_055811695.1 Bradyrhizobium sp. MI1.3
CGCGCAAGATTCCGCCAAGTGCCGGTGGTGGCGAAGGAGTAGCCCTCAAGGTCGTCCTGGCGAAAGCCAGGACCCATTACCCCAAATGCCGGTGTTGCCCCCACACCGCTGACCACCAGCCTGCCCCTTGCAGAGTGGGGTGGCTATGGGTCCTGGCTTTCGCCAGGACGACACCGGCATGTGTGGCTCGTCGTTCCCATATACCCACGCTACGCTGCGCGAATCTTGCCGAGGAAGTCGCTGACCTCATGGCCGAGCTGGCGGCTCTGGCTCTCCAGCATCTCGGAGGCATGCTTCACGTTGTCGGCGGCGGCGGCAGCAGCGTCAGCATCGGATTTGACGCCGGTGATGTTGTCCGAGACGTTCTTGGTGCCCTGCGCCGCAAACTGAGTGCTGCGGGTGATCTCTTGCGTGGCCGCACCCTGCTCCTGCACGGCGGCAGCGATTGCGGTCGCGACCTCGTTCACTTCGCCGATGATGCCACCGATGGTCTGGATCGCGCTGATGGCGTCGCCCGCGACCTTCTGGATGTCGGCGATCTGCTCGGAGATCTCCTCGGTCGCCTTGGCTGTCTGGCTCGCCAGCGACTTCACCTCGGAGGCGACCACGGCAAAGCCACGCCCGGCTTCTCCGGCGCGGGCGGCCTCGATCGTGGCGTTGAGCGCGAGCAAATTGGTCTGCTGCGCAATGGTGTTGATCAGGCCCACGACCTCGCCGATGCGACCGGCCGACTTCTGAAGTCCCTGCACCGTGCCGTCGGTCTCGCGTGCCTGGGTCACGGCGCGGCTGGCGATACCCGCGGCATGCGCGGCCTGCTGGCTGATGTCGTTGATCGAGGCGCTGAGCTCTTCCGCTGCGGCGGCGACGCTGTCGACGCTCATGGAGGCGTCGTTGGAGGCCTTGCCCGCGACCTGAACGCGGTCGTTGGTCTGCCGCGACACCGCGGAGAGATCGCCCGAGGTCTTGCGCATCTCGCCGGAGGCTTCGCTCAACTCGCCGAGCGTCTTGCGCACCGCGCCCTCGAACTCGCCGACATAGGTCTCGACGGCGCGCTGGCGCGCGGAGGCGCCCGCATTGCGTTCGCGCTCCTGCGCCTCGATCGTGAGCTTCTCGTTGGCCTGCTGCTTGAAGGTCTCCAGCGCGCCGGCAAGCGCGCCGATCTCGTCGTTGCGATCGAGATAGCCGCTGTCGACAGCAAGGTCGCCGCCGGCGACCTTCAGCATGGCGTCGCGGATGGTGTTGAGCGGAGTGATGACGCGGCGGCTGACCAGCATGATCGCGCCGACGGCAAGCCCCACGGCGAGCGCCAGCAGCGTAAGCTGTACGATCAGTGCGCGCTCTGCGGCGCCGCGCTGCTCCTGGGTGTGGATCTTGGCAGCATCGAGCGCACCTTCTGCCACTGCGACCGCGCTCGCCATCCGGCCGACCGTGAGCGGGCTCCATTGGTTCGCCGTCATCTCGGGCTTCTCACCCTTGACCAGCGCGTCCGCGAGACGGTCGCGCAAGGCCAGATACTGCGGCTCGAAATAGGAGGTCTTGGCGGAGGCCATCGCGGAGGCGAGCCCCGCCGGCAACTGCATGCCGGCCGTCGACAACTCCAGCGCCTTCCACATCGCGCTCGTGCCGCCGACATGTTGGGTATAGGCGTAGCGGCCCTCCGGCGTGATCTTGCCGGCGGCCAGCCCGGTCGAGACGATCAGCGAAGCTTCGCCTGCTGTGTTGCGGAGCAGCCAGGCGTTCTGTTTGATCGACAGCAACTGGTCGATCGCGGCGTCCAGGTGATTGACGGTGGCGGCCAACGTGTTCGAGAGCTTGTCGAGCGTGTCGAGCAGGCCCTGCGTCGTTTCCATGTATTCCTTGGGCAGGCTGGCGCGGCGCTGGTCCTTCGGCTTGGCGACATCCTCCCAGAACTGCTTCTGCTCCTCGATCAGCAGCTTATAGAGGCGCGCGAGCTCCGGTACCAGAGTGCCCGATTGCGGAAAGTCCATGGCCGGCAGCAGCGCGAGCGCGCGCGCCATGGCGGGCATTTGGGCATCGCGCAGGGCGCGCAGATATTTCTCGATTTCGCCGTCCATCGGCTCGGTCGCGTTCAGCAGGCGGACCGTGGTCGAGCGGTCGGTGCGCAGATTGTGCATCGCCTTGAACAGATCGGCGGACGTGTCGGCGATCTGCGAGATGCGATTGGCGGTCTTCAGGCGATCCCAGGACTCGTAGGCGGTAAGGGAGAGCACGATCACCACGCAGACCGACGTGATCGCGATCACCGCCTTCAGCAGCGCGGATACGGTCAGACGATTCAGCATCGAAGTCCCCCCAATTCCCAATACAAAGTTCGTGAAGTCGCCCCGGCAACAACAGAAAAAGGGGCCCGTAAGACGAGGCAATCGCATGCCGTTTGCGGCTCACGGCCCAAACGGTTTCCGCATCTCAAAGGAAAAGGGTAAAGTTTTAGGCCGGCCGGCTGATCGTAGAAGTACGTATTTACTAGAAGTTGCAGAGGGTTGCGTCGATGGAACCAAGCCGGGAGTTGCGCGTTAGGAGAGGGTCAGCAATTTTGCCTAAAGGGGGGTCCTAGCGATGCTGGTCGGCGTACTCGTCACCTTTCTCGTCGTCATTCTCGTACTTTATCTCATCAACATGCTGCCGATGGACGGCCGCGCCAAGCAGATCGCGCGCGTCGTCGTCATCATCATCGGCATCGTGTCGCTACTGAAATATCTGGCCGTGTTCTAGCCGCGCTTTCGTAGCCCGGATGGAGCGCAGCGCAATCCGGGTCTTGCCCCAATCGATAGCGGCTTCGGATTACGCTCCACTCCATCCGGGCTGCTGCGCCAACAAAAAAGCCCCGGCGTGAGCCGGGGCTTTTGGTGCTCGCCTATTCGGGCCTATCCCGCCCCTTTGGCCTCGCGGCGGCGGGCGGTGAGGATGTATTCGGTGTAGCCGTTCGGCTGCTCGCGCCCCTTGAAGACGAGGTCGCTAGCCGCCTTGAAGGCCGTGCCGTCGAAGGCGGGCGCCATCGGCTTGTAGAGGGGATCGCCCGCGTTCTGCTTGTCGACCACGACCGCCATGCGCTTGAGCGATTCCATCACCTGCGCTTCGGTGATGACGCCCTGGTGTAGCCAGTTGGCGAGGTGCTGGCTGGAAATGCGCAAGGTGGCACGATCCTCCATCAAGCCGACGTCGTGGATGTCAGGCACCTTGGAGCAGCCGACGCCCTGGTCGATCCAGCGCACGACGTAACCGAGGATGCCCTGGCAATTGTTGTCGATCTCCTGCTTGACGTCGTCGGGCGCCCAGTTCGACTTCGACACCGGGATGGTGAGGATGTCGGAAAGCTTTGCGCGTGGGCCGCCCTTGGCGAGCTCCTGCTGGCGCGCGGTGACGTTGACCTGGTGGTAGTGCAGCGCGTGCAGCGTCGCGGCGGTCGGCGAGGGCACCCAGGCGGTGGTGGCACCGGCCTGCGGATGGGCGAGCTTCTGCGCCAGCATGTCCGCCATCTTGTCCGGCGCGGCCCACATGCCTTTGCCGATCTGGGCATGGCCGGGCAGGCCACAGGTCAGGCCCATATCGACGTTCCAGTCCTCATAGGACTTGATCCAGGGCTGCGCCTTCATCTCGTTCTTGCGGATCATCGGACCCGCCTCCATCGAGGTGTGGATCTCGTCGCCGGTGCGGTCGAGGAAGCCGGTGTTGATGAACATGATGCGCTTGGAGGCGCGCTGAATGCAGGCCTTGAGGTTGACGGTGGTGCGCCGCTCCTCATCCATGATGCCGACCTTGAGCGTGTTCTCGGGCAGCGACAGCATCTTCTCGACGCGGTCGAAGATCTCGCAGGTCAGCGACACCTCGTCGGGGCCGTGCATCTTCGGCTTGACGATATAGGCCGAGCCGGTGCGGCTGTTCTTGACCTTGGAGTTGCCTTTCAAGTCATGGACAGCAAGAAGCCCGGAGACGGCAGCGTCGAGCAGGCCTTCCGGAATCTCCTCGCCCTTTTCGTCCAGCACCGCGTCGGTGAACATGTGGTGACCGCAATTGCGCATCAGGAGCAGGCTGCGACCGTGCAATTTCACTTCGCCCTTGCCGTCAGGCGTCTTGTAGCTGCGGTCGTCGTTGAGCGAGCGCGTCAGCGTCTTGCCGCCCTTCTCGAAATCGGCCGAGAGCGTGCCGTTCATCAGGCCGAGCGTGTTGCGATAGACCAGCACCTTGTCCTCGGCATCGACGGCCGCGACCGAGTCTTCCATGTCGAGAATCGTGGAGACCGCGGACTCCATGACCATGTCCGCGACGCCGGCCGGATCGTCCTTGCCGATCGCGCTGGTGCGGTCGATTTTCACCTCGACATGCAGGCCGTTGTTGGCGAGCAGCACCGCGCTCGGTGCGGCTGCGTCGCCCTGGAAGCCCGCGAATTGCGCGGCGTTCTTCAGCGCGGTGGCGTTGCCGCTCTTCAGCTTCACCGCGAGCTGGCCCGCGACCACGCTATAGGCGGTGACGTCGGTGTGACTGCCGGTCGCCAGCGGCACGGCGGCATCGAGGAAGGCCTTGGCCTTGGCGATCACCTTGTCGCCGCGCGCCTTGTTGTAACCCTTGCCGCTCTCGGATGAATCGTGCGGGATCGCGTCGGTGCCGTAGAAGGCGTCATAGAGCGAGCCCCAGCGCGCATTCGCCGCGTTCAGCGCGTAGCGTGCGTTGGTCAGGGGCACGACGAGCTGCGGGCCGCAGATCTTGCCGATCTCTTCGTCCACATTTTCGGTCTCGACCTTCTGCGTCGCCGGCTCCGGGACGAGATAGCCGATCTCCTTCAGGAAGGCCGTATAGGCGTTGAGGTCGAACGCCTTGCCCTTGTTGGCGCGGTGCCAGTCGTCGATCTTGGCCTGCAACGTGTCGCGCACCGCGAGCAGCGTGCGGTTCTTCGGCCCCAACTCCTTGATGATGGCGGCGAGCCCGGCCCAGAACGCATCCGGCGCGATCCCCGTCTTCGGGGCCGCTTCCTTGGCGATGAAATCGAACAGGACGGGAGCGATCTTCAATCCGTGGGCGTCGACGCGTTTCATGATGGGCTTTCTTGTTGGAAATGGCTGTTTTTGGCTGCTTTTGACCCGACAGCAGCAAAATGCGCTCCAAGGAGCGGCTTTCGGGGTCTTATTAGCCCCAAAATCGGGGCCGTGAGAAGGCCCCCAAAAGTTGTCAAAATGTCAAGACGAGGTGGGGAGCGCGGACGCGCCGTGCCCTTGATGCCCGCTGCTGAAGCATTCGGCGCGATCTCTCCCCGGCGTCGTCCTGGCGAAAGCCAGGACCCATTACCCCAGGGAGGAGTTAGGCGAAGACTCGTCCCGGTACTGCTGCCGTCCCAACCGATAAATCACGCGGTATGGGTCCTGGCCTTCGCCAGGACGACAGCACGGGTCGGGGCAGCAGCCCGGCTCAAATATTCGCGGCGAGGTCCACGAGTTCGTCGAACAGCACGCCGGTCGTCTTGAGCATCCGTTCGATCTCGTCCGCCGCCTCGGCGACCGTCCGCGTCGAGGTGTCGATCACGAGCTCAGCGGCTTGCGGCGTCTCGTAGTCGTTGCCGATGCCGGTGAACGACGCGAGCGTGCCGGCGCGGGCCTTCTTGTAGTGGCCCTTGGGGTCGCGCTCCTCGCAAATTTCCGCCGGCGTCGCGACGTGAATCTCGCGGAACGCAGTGTCGGCGATGCGGCGCGCGGTGGCGCGGTCCTCGCGGGCGGGCGAGACGGCGGCGACAATGGCGATGTGGCCGTTGCGGGCGAGATGCGTCGCGACTTCGGCGAGACGGCGGATGTTCTCGCTGCGATCGGCGGCCGAGAAGCCGAGATCGCTGTTGAGCCCGGCGCGTAGCGTATCGCCGTCGAGCAGGATCGGCGAGCCGCCATTGCTGAACAGCCGCCGCTCCAGCGCTTTTGCGAGAGTCGACTTGCCGGAGGCGGGGAGGCCGGTGAGCCAGACCACGGCGCCGTTGTGACGATAGCGCGCGGAGCGCTCGTCGGGCCGCAGCGCGGATTCCACCGGCACGATGTCGACGGGCAGAGCGCGCTGACCGGCGTCGACCGACAGCACGAGACCGCCGCCGGCGATGCGCCCGGACACCTCGATCACGAGACGGCCGGTGCGCGGATTCTCGGTGTAGGGATCGGTGGCAATCGGATTCGAAAGGGAAATGTCGATCTCGCCGACATGGTTGCGCCCGATCGCCTTGTTCTCGACGCTCGACAGCTCGCCGGGATCGACCGCCTTCTCGATTGCGACGACAGTGGCGCGGCTTTCCTTCGGTCCGCAGCGAACCAGGAGCTGGTCGCCCTTGGCCAGCGGCTTGTCGTGCAGCCAGAAGATCCGCGCGCGCAGCCGTCGCGTCTCGCGCGGCGCGCTGTTCGTATGCGCGATGATATCGCCGCGTTCGAGGAACAGCTCGCGGTCGAGCGTGATGCCGACCGAGCGGCCTGCGCCCTGACGTCCTGCGACCGGCGTCACCGGCCAGCTCTCGACCGTCTTGATCCTGGCGATCTTGCCGGCCGGCATGATCACGATTTCGTCGCCGGCAACCAGGCTGCCGGATTCGATCCGGCCCGCAACAATGCGGCGATCGTCGAATTTGTAGATCGCCTGCACCGGCAGGCGCAGCGCCAGCGCTTCCAGCGGCCGCGCCGGCTCGAGCCGGTCGAGCGCCTCGACCACGGTCGGACCCTTGTACCAGTCGATGCGGTCGGTGCGCTCGGCGACGCCGTCGCCGTCACGGGCGGAAATCGGGATCACGGCCGTGGGCTTCACGCCGAGGCCTTGCAGATGCGCCGAGATCTCGTCGCTGATCTCCTTGAAGCGTTCGGCGGAGAAGTCGACGCGGTCCATCTTGTTGACGACGACAGCGACCTGCTTCACGCCGAGCAGATGCAGGAGATAGCCGTGCCGCCTTGTCTGGTCGCGCACGCCTTCGAGCGCGTCGATGATCAGCACCGCGCCGTCGGCCTGCGAGGCGCCGGTGATCATGTTGCGCAGGAATTCGGCGTGGCCGGGTGCGTCGATCAGCACGATGTCGCGCGAATTGGTGCGGAAGCGGATCTGCGTGGTGTCGATGGTGATGCCCTGGTCGCGCTCGGTCTGGAGCGCGTCGAGCAGGAACGACCATTCGAACGGCATGCCGCGCCGCGCGCTGACGGCCTTGAGCATGTCGAGCTTACCGTCGGGCAGGCTGCCGGTCTCGTGCAGCAGGCGGCCGACCAGCGTCGACTTGCCGTGGTCGACATGGCCGACGATGACGATGCGGACCTGCGGACGCGTGGTGCCGTTCGGGGTGGCGGGCGAAGCGGGGGTGACGATCATGTTCATACGACGCTCGCGTCCTTGATCAGAGATAGCCGGCGACACGCAGGCGCTCGAAAGCGTCCTCGGTCTCGTGATCGAGCGCGCGGCCGGAACGTTCCGGCACCTTGGTCTGCTCGAGTTCGATCAGGATCTCGTCGATGGTCGACGCGTTTGAGGCGACCGGATTGGTGATGTCCTGATCACCCAGCGAGCGATAGCGCTTGCCGTTTTGCGACAGATACAGCGGGATGATCGGGATGTTCTCGCGCTTGGTGTAGGCCCAGATATCGGACTCGGTCCAATGCAGGATCGGATGGATGCGCAAATGCGCGCCTTGCGGCGGCGACGCATTGAAATGGTCCCAGAACTCCGGCGGCTGATCGCGCACGTCCCAATTGCCCTCCAAGCCGCGCGGCGAGAACACGCGCTCCTTGGCGCGCGTTGCCTCCTCGTCGCGGCGGATGCCGGCGATCAGTCCGTCGAAACCGTATTTGGCGAGCGCCATCTTGAGGCCCTCGGTCTTGCGCGCGGCGGAACGGGCAGCCGGCGGCAACGTTGGGTCGACGGCATCAATCGGCGGGCAGGGCTCGACGCGTAGATCGAGATCCCATTTCTTGCCGTAGTGATCGCGGAAGCGATACATCTCCGGAAACTTCTTGCCGGTGTCGACATGGAGGGCCGGGAACGGCAGACGGCCGAAGAACGCCTTGCGCGCCAGCCAGATCATGACGTTGGAGTCCTTGCCGAGCGACCACAGCAGGGCAATCTTCTTGAGGCGGCCGAAGGCTTCGCGGAAGATATAGATGCTCTGGGCCTCGAGCTGGTCGAGATGGTCCATGCTCGGTGCCAGGTCGGCAGAAAATTCTTGCGCGGGCACGCGCTCGGCGAGAGCGGGGCTGCTCAGCCCGCCAGCGGTGGAATTGTCCTTGAGAAGATGCATCTCTGCCACTTTGCGTTTGGAGGCGAAAATTCTATAGTTGCGGTGCAAGAGAGAAGAAAAAATTTTCTCTTTGCGCGCTAGAAACGACACATATATAGAAAATAATTCCAGTCAACCCCGGATCTGGGGGGAGCGAGTATCGTATGCGGTTCTTGCCGGTGTTCCTCGATCTCAAGGCCGGTCCGGTGGTCCTCATCGGTGCGGGTGAGCTTCTGCGCGCCAAGCTGCGCGTTCTGGCCGCTGCCGGTGCGCGCATCCGCGTGCATGCGATCGACGGCAATCAGGACCTGGGTCTGAGCTCCGAGGACGCGGCGCGTATCAACATCGCGGCCGCCGACCCGCTGACCGCCGATCTCTCGGGCATCATCGCCGTCGTTTGCGCCGGCGCCGGCGATGTCGGCGTGGCGATGTCGGCCCGCGCCAAGGCACTCGGCCTGCCGGTCAATGTCATGGACGATCTCGCGCATTCGAGCTTCATCTTCCCGGCGATCGTCGATCGCGGCGATGTCGTCGTCGCCGTCGGCACCGGCGGCACGTCGCCGGTGGTGGCGCGGCGCGTGCGCGAAAAGATCGAGGCGCTGCTGCCGGCGCGCATCGGCGAGCTGGCCGAATTCATCGGCGGCTTCCGCAAATCCATCAACGAACGTATTGCCGAGTTTCCGCTGCGCCGCCGCTTCTGGGAGCGCATCATCGACGGCCCGATCGGCGCCGCCGTTCTGGCCGGCCGCAAAAGCGAGGCGGACGCTGCGCTCAAGGCGATCTCCGATCCATCCGCGTTCGCGCGGGCCGACAAGCCGGAAGGCTCGGTCGCGCTGGTCGGCGCCGGTCCGGGTGATCCGGATCTGCTCACCATCAAGGCGCTGCGCGCGCTCCAGGACGCCGATATCGTCTTCCATGACGAGCTGGTCTCGCCCGAGATTCTCGATCGCATCCGCCGCGACACCACGCGCGTGCCGGTCGGACGCCGCGTCGGCAAGCCCGGCATCGGGCAGGACGCCATCAACAAGCGCATGATTGAGGCCGCGCAATCCGGCCAGCGCGTGGTGCGGCTGAAGGGCGGGGATCCCTTCGTGTTCGGTCGCGGCGGCGAAGAAGTCGAAGCCCTGCGTGCCGCCGGCGTTGCCTATTCGATCATTCCCGGCATCACCGCAGGGCTCGGCGGCGCCGCCGATTTCGAGGTGCCGCTCACCTACCGTCATGAAGCCACCCGCATCACCTTCCTCACCGCGCACAAGGCGCGCGACGCGGAAGTCGTGGACTGGTCGACGCTGACCGACACCAGGATGACCGTCGTGGTCTACATGGGCATGACGGCTGCGCCGGCCATACGCGCCGGTCTCCTGGCCGCCGGCCGTTCGCCGGAGACGCCCGTCGGCGTGTTCGCCCGCGTCACGCGTCCCGATGCGCAAGGCGCGATCGGCACGCTGCGCGACCTGCCCGAACTGGTGCGCCGGACCCATGGCGGTCCCGCCATTCTCATCATCGGCGACGTGGTCCGGCATGCCGGCTCGCTTCGCCGCGAAACCGCCGAGAAAACCCCAAAGCAAATCATCTCTGACCTATTGGATGCAGCCGAATGACCTCCCCGCTTGAACAGAAGAAGATCAAGATCGCCGGCCCCTCGGTCGTGACCGCCAATCGCACCTGGGACGGCATCGTGGTGTACCGTACCGCCGCCAAGAGCTGGTCCGCGGACCTGTCGGAAGCTGCGATCGTGCGCAACTCCGACGAGGCGAAAGCGTTGCTTGCCGAGTCCGTGGCCGATGACGTCGGCGCGATCGGTCCCTATATCGCCCCGGTACAGGTCGGCGCCGACGGCAAGGTCGAACCCGGCAATCTGCGCGAACAGATCCGCCGCACCGGCGTGACCATCGGACAGCCGGTCCAGGTTTAAGGCATTCTCTCATGTACGCTTACGACGAAATCGATCGCACGCTCGTCAACGAGCGCGTCTCGGAATTCCGCGACCAGGTGAAGCGCCGCCTCTCCGGCGAGCTCACCGAAGACGAGTTCAAGATCCTGCGGCTTCAGAACGGCGTCTATCTGCAACTGCACGCCTACATGTTCCGTGTCGCGATCCCCTACGGGACGCTGGCGTCGAACCAGTTGCGGGCGCTGGCCCACGTCGCGCGCAAATACGACCGCGGCTACGGCCATTTCACCACGCGGCAGAACATCCAGTTCAACTGGATCAAGCTCGCCGAACTGCCGGACGCGCTGGCTGATCTCGCCGAGGTCGGCATCCATGCGATGCAGACCTCCGGCAACAACATGCGCAACGTCACCTCGGACCAGTGGGCCGGCGTCGCGCCCGGCGAGATCGAGGATCCCCGTATCTGGTCGGAGCTGATCCGCCAGCACACCACGCTGCATCCGGAATTCTCGTTCCTGCCGCGCAAGTTCAAGATCGCGATCACCGCGTCGGATCACGATCGCGCCGCGATCAAGATCCACGATATCGGCCTGCGTCTGATCAAGAACGAGAAGGGCGAAACCGGCTTCGAGGTGCTGGTCGGCGGCGGTCTCGGCCGCACGCCGTTCATCGCCAAGACCATCAAGCACTTCGTCCACGGCCGCGACATCCTCAGCTACATCGAGGCGATCCTGCGGGTCTATAACCAGTACGGCCGCCGCGACAACATCTACAAGGCGCGCATCAAGATCCTGGTGCACGAGCTCGGCATCGAAAAATTCTCGCGCGAGGTCGAGGAGGAGTGGCAGCATATCCGCAACTCCTCGCTCCAGATCGACGACGAGGTGATCGAGGACATCCGCTCGCGTTTCACCTACCCCGCTTACGAGAAGCTGCCGCACAATCCGGACGAACTGCGCCAGGCCGCGGCCGATCCGGATTTCGAGGCATGGCGCAAGAACTCGGTCGCCCCGCACAAGAACCCGGGATATTCCATCGTCACGATCTCGCTGAAGCCGATCGGCGCGCCTCCGGGCGATGCCACCGCCGAGCAGATGGATGCGCTCGCCGATCTCGCCGACAAATATTCCTTCGGTGAGATTCGCGTGGGCCACGAGCAGAACCTGGCGCTGCCGCATGTCGCCAAGCGCGACCTGCCGGGCTTGTGGAAGGCGCTCGACAAGCTCGGGCTGGCAACCCCGAACGTCAATCTGATCACCGACATCATCGCCTGTCCGGGCCTCGACTATTGCTCGCTGGCGAATGCGCGCTCGATTCCGATCGCGCAGGAGCTGACGCGGCGCTTCGCCAACCACGAACTCGCCAATCTGATCGGCCGGCTCCACATCAACATCTCCGGCTGTATCAATGCCTGCGGCCATCACCATGTCGGCCATATCGGCATTCTCGGCGTCGAGAAGAACGGCGAGGAAGTCTACCAGATCACCATCGGCGGCCGCGCCGACGAGAGCGCCGCGCTGGGCAATCTGATCGGTCCAGGCGTCAAGTTCGACGAGGTCGCCGACGTGGTCGAGGACATCGTGGAAGCTTATCTGGCGCTGCGCGAGCGGCCCGAAGAGCTGTTCATGGACACGGTGAAGCGCCTCGGCGTCGAACCCTTCAAGGAGCGCGTCTATGCCACTCGTTAACGGCGGAAAGATCGCCGACGACAGCTTCGTCAAGCTCGCCGTCGACACGCCGCTACCCGAGAGCGGCGATGTCCTGGTCCCGGCCGAGCGTTTCATCGGCGAGGTGGATACGCTGCTCAAGCGGGCCGGCAAGGTCGGCGTGATCTGGCCGAACAATCGCGACATCGCCGAACTGGTGCCCTACCTCGGCAAGATCGCCGTGGTCGCGCTGGTCTTCCCGACCTTCCGCGACGGGCGCGCCTACAGCCAGGCGCGGCTGCTGCGCGAGCGTTACAACTACCGCGGCGAATTGCGGGCCACGGGCCAGGTGCTGCGCGACCAGTTCGTGTTCATGCTGCGCGCCGGCTTCGATTCCTTCGAGGTCAAGAAGCAGGCCGACGCGGAAGCCTTCATGCAGACCGCGAAGCGCTATTCGGTGTTCTACCAGCCGACCGGCGATGGCCGCATCACCGCGCTGCACCGGCGCATGCAGCTGCGCCACTCCGAAGGTGTCGGCACATGAGCGTCATCGCGCCTCAGGTTTCGCCCATATCCGGCTCTGCGCCGCCTTCGGCGCAGGAACTTGATCGTGCCTTGCGCGATGCCTCGCCCGCGGAGGTCATCGCAGCGGCCTTGAAGGCGGTCGGTCGCGACAAGCTCGCGCTGGTGTCGTCCTTCGGTACGGAATCGGCGACGCTGTTGAAAGTCATGGCCGACGTCGATCCGGCGATCCCGGTGATTTTTCTCGACACCGGCTGGCTGTTTGAGGAGACGCTTGCCTATCGCGATACGCTGATTGCGATGCTCGGCCTGAAGGATGTCCGCTCGATCAAGCCGGCGGAGGAGACGCTGGCGCGCGAGGATGGCGATCGCGACCTCTGGTTCTCCGATCCGGATGCCTGCTGCCGTATTCGCAAGGTCGAGCCGCTGGCGCGTGCGCTGAAACCGTTCGATGCATGGCTCAACGGTCGCAAGCGCTTCCAGGGCAGTACCCGCGCCGACATTCCTGTGGTCGAAGACGATGGCACAAGGTTGAAGTTCAACCCCTTCGCCAATGTCTCGCGTGAGGAACTCGAAGCGATTTTCGTCCGCGCCAAATTGCCGCGTCATCCACTGGCCGCCTCCGGTTTTCTGTCGGTTGGGTGTATGCCTTGCACCAGCAGAACGGCCGAAGGCGAGGACGCACGCGCCGGTCGCTGGCGCGGCCGAGCGAAGACAGAATGCGGCATCCATACGATGAAGATTTCGTAGCACAGTCGCGCTGCCCGGCTACGAACAAGGAAATCCGGTTCCGTTGACTTGAGCGCGTTTCGACCCGAGTTATGCCCGCATGCCATCGATGACACAGATGTCGTCGAGGTAAATGGAGATGGACATGATGCGCCGTATCGTCCCGCTCGCGGCAGGCCTCCTCGTGACGGCTTCTTTGGCAAGCTCGGCTCTCGCTGCTGACATCAATCTGCTGAACGTGTCGTACGATCCGACGCGCGAGCTCTATGCCGAGTTCAACAAGTCGTTCGCGGCTGCCTATCAGAAGGAAACCGGCAAGAGCGTCGAGATCAAGCAGTCGCATGGCGGCAGCGGATCGCAGGCGCGCGCGGTGATCGACGGATTGCAGGCCGACGTGGTGACGCTGGCGCTTGCCTACGATATCGACGCCATCGCCGGGAAAGGGCTCACCGCAGCCGACTGGCAGAAGCGACTGCCGCAGAATTCATCGCCCTATACCTCCACCATCGTGTTCCTGGTGCGGAAGGGCAATCCCAAGGCTATTAAGGACTGGGACGATCTGCTCAAGCCGGGCGTTGCCGTGATCACGCCGAACCCGAAGACGTCGGGTGGTGCGCGCTGGAATTATCTTGCCGCCTGGGGCTTTGCGCAGAAGAAATACGGCTCGGCCGACAAGGCCAAGGACTTCATCGGAAAACTCTACCAGCAGGTTCCGGTGCTGGATACCGGCGCGCGCGGCGCCACCGTGACCTTCGTCGAGCGCGGCGTCGGCGACGTGCTGCTCGCCTGGGAGAACGAGGCGTATCTCGCGCTTAAGGAATTCGGCCCCGAAAAGTTCGAGATCGTCGCGCCGCCGCTGTCGATCCTCGCCGAGCCGCCGGTTACGATTGTCGACAAGGTCGCCGATAAAAAAGGCACCCGCAACGCTGCCGACGCCTACCTTCAGTACTGGTACACCAAGGAAGGTCAGGAGATCGCCGCGCGCAATTTCTATCGTCCTGGCGATGCCGAGATCGCGAAAAAATACGAAAACGCCTTCGCCAAGGTCGAACTATTCACGATCGACAACGTTTTTGGTGGTTGGACCAAGGCGCAGAAGGAACATTTTGCCGACGGTGGCGTCTTCGATCAGATTTACAAGAACTGATCGGGCGCCGTCGGAGGGGCTTTAGCAGGGGGCCTGGTGAGCGTAATCGCAGCACGACGCCGGACATTGCCGGGCTTTGGTCTCACCATGGGACTGACGCTTTCCTGGCTGACCCTGATCATCCTGATTCCGCTCGCCGGGCTGTTCCTGAAATCGCTTGAGCTGAGCCCCGAGCAATTCTGGAACATCCTCTCCAGCCGCCGCACCCTGAACGCGCTGCGGGTGTCGTTCGGACTCGCTTTCGCGGCGGCCTGCGTCAATCTGGTAATGGGCAGCATCATCGTCTGGGCGCTGGTGCGCTACCGCTTTCCGGGCCGGCGCATCTTCGATGCCATCGTTGATGTGCCGTTCGCACTGCCGACGGCCGTTGCCGGCGTCGCGCTGACCGCCCTGTTCGCCGAGAAGGGCTGGCTGGGTGCGCCGCTTGCCGCGCTCGGCATCAAGGTGGCGTTTACGCCGGTCGGCATCTTCGTCGCCATGATCTTCATCGGCATCCCCTTCGTGGTGCGTACGGTGCAGCCGGTGCTCCAGGATATCGACCCCGAGATTGAGGAAGCCGCGGGCAGTCTCGGCGCCAGTCGCTGGCAGACCATCATTCGCGTGATCCTGCCCTCGCTGGGGCCGGCGCTGCTCACGGGCCTCGCGCTCGCCTTCGCCCGCGCCGTCGGCGAATACGGCTCGGTGATCTTCATCGCCGGCAATCTGCCCAACGTCTCCGAGATCGCGCCGCTCCTGATCGTGATCCGGCTATCGGAGTTTCGCTATGCCGACGCGACCGCGATCGCCGTCGTCATGCTCGTCGTCTCCTTCGTCATCATCTTCGCCGTCAACCGGCTCCAGCGCTGGGCGCAGAGCCGGATACCTGTGCGCTGAGGAGGATGCGATGACGATGCAGATCGCAGATTCCGTCTCACTTTCGGCTCCGGACGCCAGGGCACGCGCGCATGCCGCGGCCGCACGCAACAATCTCCGCACCGAGCCAAAGGCGGTCCGCATCGTCATCATCGCGCTGGCGGTGATCTTTCTCACCATGTTCGTCGTGCTGCCGCTGGCCCTGGTCTTCGCACAAGCTTTCTCAAGGGGCGTCCTCGCCTATCTCTCCGCGCTCGCCGACCCGGAAGCGTTGTCCGCGATCAAGCTGACGCTCGTGGTGGCGGCCATCTCGGTTGGTCTCAATCTCGTGTTCGGTCTCGTCGCGGCCTGGGCGATTGCAAAATTCGAATTCTCGGGCAAGACCTTCCTGATCACGCTGATCGATTTGCCGTTCTCGGTCAGCCCGGTGATCTCGGGTCTCGTCTTCGTGCTGCTGTTCGGCGCGCAGGGCTATTTCGGCGGCTGGCTGCGCGATCACGACATCCAGATCCTGTTCGCGGTGCCCGGCATCGCGCTTGCGACCACCTTCGTGACCTTCCCCTTCGTGGCGCGGGCGTTGATCCCGCTGATGCAGGAGCAGGGCACGCAGGAGGAGGAGGCCGCGATCTCGCTCGGCGCCTCGGGCCTGCAGACCTTCTTCCGCGTCACGCTGCCCAATATCAAATGGGGCGTGCTCTACGGCGTCCTGCTCTGCAACGCGCGCGCGATGGGCGAGTTCGGCGCGGTCTCCGTCGTCTCCGGCCATATCCGCGGCGAGACCAACACCATGCCGCTGCTGGTCGAGATTCTCTACAACGAATACCAGTTCGTCGCGGCGTTCGCGATCGCCTCGCTGCTGGCGATGCTGGCGCTGATCACGCTGATCGCCAAGACCGTTCTGGAAAATCACCTCGACGAAGGACATGACGCAAGTGAGCATTGAAGTCAGGAATCTCGTCAAGAAGTTCGGCAGTTTCAAAGCCCTCGACGGCGTCGACCTCAAGGTCAATGACGGCGAGCTGCTGGCGCTGCTCGGGCCGTCTGGCTCGGGCAAAACAACGCTGCTGCGGATCATCGCCGGGCTCGACTGGCCCGATTCCGGCGAGGTGTCCTTCAACGGCGAGGATGCGTTGGCGCAGGGCGCGCGCGAGCGGCACGTCGGATTCGTATTTCAGCACTACGCGCTGTTCCGCCACATGACGGTGTTCGAGAACGTGGCCTTCGGGCTGCGCGTGCAGCCGCGCGCGATCCGCAAGGACGAAGCGACCATCCGCGCGCGCGTCAAGGAGCTGCTCGATCTCGTGCAGCTCGACTGGCTCGCCGACCGTTATCCGAGCCAGCTCTCCGGCGGCCAGCGCCAGCGCATCGCGCTGGCCCGCGCGCTCGCGATCGAGCCGCGCATCCTGCTGCTCGACGAACCCTTCGGCGCGCTTGATGCCAAGGTGCGCAAGGAGCTGCGCAAATGGTTGCGTTCGCTGCACCACGAGATCAACGTCACCTCGATCTTCGTCACCCATGATCAGGAGGAGGCGCTCGAAGTCGCCAACCGCGTGGTGGTGATGGACAAGGGCAAGATCGAGCAGATCGGCTCGCCCGATGACGTCTATGAGAGCCCGGCGACCGCCTTCGTCCACAGCTTCATCGGCGAATCCATCGAGCTTCCGGTCCTGATCGCCGAGGGCGTCGTCAGGCTTGGCGACCGGCCGCTTCGGCTCGCGGCAGACGGGCATGCGCCTGGCGCGTCAAGACTGTTCGTGCGGCGACACGACATGTTGGTTGGCCCGCCCGGCAGCGGTGCCTTTGAGGGCGCCGTGCGGCATGTCCGGAATTTCGGTCCCGTGCAGCGAGCCGAGGTGGCACTATCAGGCGGAGAAACCATCGAGATTGACGCTCCCCGCGACAGGGAACTGCGCGCCGGCGACACGATCGGCCTGGAGCCCCGCCGCTACCGGATCTTTGCGGGCACCTGAGCAGGCGCGACGGATCAATTTTTCCTCAATATTCACCTTTCAGCCACGGTTGGTATGCAACAACGGCCCCTGATTTGGGGGCTCCTGTTCATGCGCGCCGCGGCCGCGATACTCATTCTTTTGCTGCTCGCCGGCTGCGCCGGCAACGAGGCACCGGTCCAGCAGCCGTCCATGTATGCCGATATGTCCGTTCCGGGCTCCAAGCTCGATGCGCAGGCGGCCGCGATCATGATCTCGCAATACCGCCAGAATAACGGGCTCGGGACCGTCGTGATCGATCCTGCCCTGATGAGTCTCGCCGAATCCCAGTCCCAGGCCATGGCTGCCGCCAACAAGATGGACCATGACGTCCGCGCGCCGCTGGCCAAGCGCCTCAGCGCCGGCGGCTATCCGGCGACCGTTGCGGTCGAGAACGTCTCGGCCGGCTATCATACGCTGGCGGAAGCGTTTTCCGGCTGGCGCGACTCGCCCCCGCACCGCGCCAACATGCTCAAGAGCGGTGTCACAAAATTGGGCATCGCGGCGGGCTATGCTCCCGGCACCAAATACAAGGTGTTCTGGACCATGATCCTGGCCTCGACGGACGCCCGATAAGCCAGACTTGATCCCGGGATGCATTGACGCCGCGGCAGACTGTCGCCACGGTCGCTCGCCATCTGCTACTGTTCCCGCATGATTGATCATAGTCCAGAAGTCGCAACAATCCCCGCGAACGCGCAACGTGTCCTGGTCCTCCAGGGCGGCGGCGCGCTCGGCTCCTATCAGGCCGGCGCCTTTCAGTCGCTCTGCCATGCCGGCTTCGAGCCGGACTGGGTCGCCGGCATCTCGATCGGCGCGGTCAATGCCGCGATCATCGCCGGCAACGAAGGGCAGACGCGCGTCAAGCGGCTCAAGGAATTCTGGGAGATGGTCTCCGCGCCGGTGCCGTGGAAGCCGATCGGCAAGAGCGACCACAGCCGCGAGCTGTTCAACTCGACCAGCGCCGCATTGATCGCGACCTTCGGCGTGCCCGGCTTCTTCACGCCGCGCATTCCGCCCGCGCCGCTCTGGCCGCCCGGCAGCCCGCAGGCCGAGAGCTATTACGACACCGCACCGCTGAAGAAGACGCTGGAGCGTCTGGTCGATTTCGACCGCATCAATGATCTGAAGACGCGGCTGTCGGTCGGTGCCGTCGGCGTCACTTCCGGCAACTTCAAATATTTCGACAATTTCGAGTTCAGGAAGCTCGGCAAGAAAATCGGCCCCGAGCACATCATGGCCTCCGGCGCGCTGCCGCCCGGCTTTCCGTCCGTTGTGATCGAGGGCGAGCATTATTGGGATGGCGGCATCGCCTCCAACACGCCGCTCGACTACGTGCTGGACGCCGAGACCGACCGCGATCTTCTCATCTTCCAGATCGACCTTTTCAGCGCTCGCGGCGATCTGCCGACCTCGCTGCTCGAGGCGACCGAGCGCGAGAAGGACATCCGCTTCTCGAGCCGCACGCGGATGAACACCGACAAGAACAAGCAGGTGCACAACGCCCGCAGGGCCGTGCGCGACCTGATTTCCAAATTGCCCGATTATCTCAAGAACGACCCTTCCGTGGAATTCCTTGCCAAGGTATCGCGCGAAAGCACTGTGACTGTGGTGCACCTGATCTACCGCAGCAAGAACTACGAATCCTCGTCCAAGGATTACGATTTCTCGCATGTCGCCATGGTCGAGCATTGGGAAGCCGGCGTGCGTGACGTGCATCTGTCGATGCGCCACAAGGACTGGCTCGAGCGGCCGCAATCCGGCGAGACCATGGTGACCTACGATCTCACGGGGGACGTCACTGCGCCCCCGCCAAAAAGGAGCGAGTAATATGGGAAGTCTGTCAGGCAAGAACGCCGTCGTGACCGGGTCGACCAGCGGCATCGGGCTCGCCTATGCGCGCGCCTTCGCCGCCGCCGGCGCCAACGTCGTCATCAACGGCTTCGGCTCGCCGGAGGACATCGAGAAGGAGCGCACCAAGATCGAGTCCGATTTCGGCGTGAAGGCGGTCTATTCGCCCGCCGACATGACCAAGCCCGCCGAAATCGCCGGGATGATCGCGCTCGGCGAGAAGAGTTTTGGTTCGGTCGACATCCTCGTCAACAATGCGGGCATCCAGTTCGTCTCGCCGATCGAGGAATTCCCGCCGGAGAAATGGGACCAGATCATCGCGATCAACCTGTCCTCGGCCTTCCATGCCATTCGCGCCGCCGTCCCGGGCATGAAGAAGAAGGGTTGGGGCCGCATCATCAATACTGCTTCCGCGCACTCGCTGGTCGCCTCGCCCTTCAAGTCGGCCTATGTGTCGGCCAAGCACGGCATCGCCGGCCTGACCAAGACCGTGGCGCTGGAGGTCGCGACCAGCAAGATCACCTGCAACTGCATCAGCCCGGGCTATGTCTGGACGCCGCTGGTGGAGAAGCAGATCCCCGACACCATGAAGGCCCGCAATCTCACGCGCGAGCAGGTCATCAACGACGTGCTGCTCGACGCGCAGCCGACCAAGGAGTTCGTCACCTCCGAGCAGGTCGCGGCCCTCGCGCTGTTCCTGTGCGGCGACGATGCCGCGCAGATCACCGGCACCAACCTGTCGATCGACGGCGGCTGGACCGCGGAGTAGTTCGGCGGTGCCGTAGGGTGGGCAAAGGCGCGTCAGCGCCGTGCCCACCATTGTTTGTTCGAATGAGGAAAAAAGTGGTGGGCACGCTTCGCTTTGCCCACCCTACAAGATGATATCGGACGACGCCGTTCTCCGTTCAGTGCGTCCAGGCCAGCGCCGTCTCGAATGCCGAGGACAGGTGCAGCTCCGCGAACATGATCTTGCCGGCGACCACGAACAGCACGCAGGCAAGTGTCAGGCGCAGCACCGTCTCGGGCACGCGTGTCGCGCTAAAGCTGCCGACGACGATGCCGGGCAGCGAGCCCAACAGCAGCACGCCCATCAGCGCCCAATCCACGTCGCCAAGCGCCCAATGCCCCATTCCGGCGATCAGCGTCAGCGGGACCGCATGGGCGATGTCGGAGCCGACGATGGTCGCCACCGGCAGTCGCGGATAGAGCAGCAGCAGAACGGTGACGCCGACCGCGCCGGCGCCGACCGATGAAATCGAAACCAGCACGCCGAGCACGATTCCGGTGACGACGGTCGCGATCGCCGTGGTGCGGTCATCGACCTGCTCCAGGCGCCGGCGATAGCGCTCCATGATCGATCTGCGGAAGATCAGCGAGGTCGCAGTCAGCAGCAGTGCGAAGCAGAGCACGAGGTTGACGAGATTGCGCTCGGAATCGCTCTTGAGGTCGAGCTTCCACAGCACGAGCAGCGTCAGCGCGCTCGCCGGAAGGCTGCCGCAGGCGAGCCGCAGCACCGCCGGCCAGTGCACGCTGCGCGACCAGCCATGCACCACGCTGCCGCCGGTCTTGGTGGCGGCGGCATAGAGCAGGTCGGTGCCGACCGCGGTCGATGGATGAATCCCGAACAGCAGGATCAGCAGCGGCGTCATCAGCGAACCGCCGCCGACGCCGGTCATCCCGACCAGCAGGCCGACGCCGAAACCGGAGGCGACGTAGAGTGGATCGATCATGTCCAGGGAATCTTAGGTTTATCTCGTCAGTTGGGCAATATGACGTAGAATAAACTTTCCCTGCGGCGCAACCGCTTGCACCGAATAAGAAAAATCCTCCTGCAGGGGGGCGGAGCGGAGGCGTTTTCTCCAATTCATCGCCCTCTCGCGAAACGGACATTTCGGTTAGACGTCAAAACCGGAATCCAGAGCTTCGGTTCTCATTCAATCAGAACCGATAACGCTCTAGACTAGGCATATTGCTTTCCGGGCTCATTCAGCCCCGCGACCGGTCGCGGTGACGTGTGGCGGATGTGGACGATATGGATGACGTCGCCACGGACACGGTAAAACATCCGGAATGGGTAGCGGACGACCGCTGCGACACGAACCTCGGAACGGTGCGCAACGCGTGGCGCCGAGAAAGGCGCGACACGGACACGTTCCACGACGTCAACGAATCTCTGGCCGACAGCTTCCGCGATCACAGGGCTGGCGTTGCTGGCATAATAGGTCGCGATGTCCGCGAGATCAGCAAGCGCCTCTCGCGTCCAGACGACCTTCATCCGCGCCCAAATTTCGCGAAGGCCTCCGCAACCTCGGCATCCGTAGCGACCTCGCCGCGATCCATCGACGCCAAGGCCGCGTCGATGCTTCGCAATTCCTCTTGCGTTGCAAGATACTCGCCGCCGAGCAGCTCACTCTCGATTTCGCTTGCAATGGCAACCAACTCCTTCTGGGCCTCTTCAGGCCAAGTCTGGGCACGTTCCAGAAGGTTTCGCAGATCGCTTGCAGCCATGGATCCGACTATATCAGGCGGCGGATGGCTTTCCAATCGCCTTGAGCCGATGGCTAGCGTCCGAACGCCAGCACGTGCAGGCCGAGCCGTTGTCGCACGATCCAGAACAGCAGCACCGTCTCGAAACTGAGCGAGATCGAGGTCGCGGCCGCAGCACCGTGGCCGCCGAAGCGCGGCACCAGCGCGATGCAGAGCACCAGGTTCATCGCAAACGCCAGCGCATAGGCCAGCGCGCAGATCTTCTGCTGGCCGAGCATGTTGAGCAGCCGTTCGACCGGGCCGATCGCGGAACGGACCACGAGGCCGATCGCGGCGACGAACATGATGTCGTAGCCGACCACGAATTGCGGTCCGAACAGCCAGAGCAGCGGCTTGCCGAGCGCGAGCAGCACGATGGTCGCCGCCAGCGACGGCCAGAACGTCCAGTTGATGGCATGCGCCACGTAGGCCGACAGCCGCGCCTTGTCGCCCGCAGCGTTGTATTCGGCGAAGCGATGCGCTGTTGTCGCCGACATCGCGTAGTGGATGAAGGAGACCAGCGCCAGCGTCTTCACCACGGCGAAATAGACGCCGACCTCCTCGGAGGGGCGGAACTGCTGCAGCACCAGCACGTCGGTGTAGGACAGCAGCAGGTAGAAGCTTTCGACCAGCAGGATCGGCAGCGACACGGCGAGCCAGCCGCCGATGTCGTAGGCCTTGGGGCCCGGCTCGATATGACCGCCGAGCTTGCGGTTCAGCACCACCATCTGCCCGGTCATCGCGATCCACACCGCGCCGGCGCTCGCGACCATCGCGGCGACCGCGCCGAGATGATAGCCGAGCAGGAAGGCGCAGGCCGTGATGACGATGATCAGCGCCTGGCGAATGATGAATTGCGGCATCAGGCCGAGCTGCATCCAGTCATGCGAACGCGCGATGCCGTCCTGGGTGTTGGCGACGACGAAAGCGGGCAGCGTCATGCAGCCGATATAGAGCGGCAGCTCTTCGGCCGGATCGATCCAGGGCGACAGCAATTTGACGATACCGGCAAGGCCGAGCGACACCAGTGCGGAAACGGCAAAGGTCAGCCAGCGGCTGCCCGAGAGAAAGCCGCGGAGCAGCGCATGCTCGCCACGGCCGCGGTATTCCGGAATGATTTTTTGCGCGGAGGCCGACATGCCAAAGTCCATCATGCTGCCGAGCAGCAGCACCCAGGTCCAGACATAGACATAGACGCCGTAGTCCGACGTTCCCATCCAGCGCGCGAGCAGGACCTGCGAGAAATAGGCAAGACCGGCGCTGATCATGCGGATGACGAAGATGGTGCCGGCCAGCCGCCGCGTCAGCGATGCCTCGCTCGACCCGCCCGTCAATTTGTCGCGCAGCCGCGCGATGAGGGCGGCAGGTCCGGTCGTTGCGGGTTCTGCATCCATCACGGCCAATTCGAAGGGTCCCCGAGGCGCACACGCGCATGCCGCGGAAGGCTTCTGCGCTAGCCTTGGGGATTAGCAACCATTCGTTAAGATTCGGTTGGGTGGAGTGTGTTGCAACTCCAACGTCGACCTGGCGAAAGCCAGGACCCATCACCCCAGGGAGAGGTTTGGCGAAGATTCGAGGTTAGCAGTTTCGCGCCACCACTACGCCTTGGGGGTAATGGGTCCTGGATCTACGCTCCGCTTGTCCAGGACGACAATCACTCCAAATTGGTATTGAACTCGTACGACTTCTCCGGTCCGACCAGCGTGAACTTCAGCGCTGCGCCGTCGGGCTTGGCGCCCGGCGGCAGTCCGTCGAGCTCGAAAGAAAATCGCTTCACGCCAGGTGGGCTGGGCTCGACCGGTGCCGGGATGGGCAACGCCCAATCAGGCGTCGGGCCTTCCACGTAGAGATTGACGGTGCGCGCATCGGGCGCGACCACGTCGACCACGACATTCTTGGGCCCGTCACGCTTGACGTCGCGGATGGTGAGCGGGTTGGGATCGCCGATGGTGGCAGGCTTGGGCACGGTGTCGAGCGCTGCACGCAGATTGGCGTCCTCGGTCGAGGCGACGCTGTTGAAGCCGAGCTCGGCGCGGGCCTCGACGGGAATGCACAGCTTTTCGCACACCGCATAATTGATTTCGGCGCGCAGCGTCACCGGCTTGTCGGCCGCCTTGGCGATGATGCGCAGGGGCAGCACGATCTGGTTGTGATAGCCGATCGAATGGCCGCCCGCGCCGTCGTCGAATTTCTGCGGGGCCGGCCACATCACCGTCACCGCTTCGACATTGTCGGATTTCGAGAAATCGAAGCGCGGCGGAACGCCGGAATCGCCCGGCATGCGCCAATAGGTCTTCCAGCCGGGCTGGATCTGGAAGGCGATACCGCCGAGCAGGACGGCGCCGCTGCGCGATCCCGCCAGCAACCGCACCGCGGAATGTCCGTCGCGTTGCCATGGCGATGAATCGTCGGCATGGGCATCAAGCGCCAGCGACGACGCGAGCAGGGTTGTCGCGACGCCAACCGCCGCACGCAGGGGAACTCTTGTCAGCATGGTACGTCTTTACAGGGTGACCCCGCGGCAAACCATTGAATTGCTTGTGATGGATGCACTTGAATCGAGTCCCTGCAAGCCTTGATTTGACAGCCGGTCGGCCCGACATCAGGATAGGAACTGAAACCGGAGTGCTTCACCGATGGCTCCCACAGGCAAGAGGACGGGCGAAAGCACCCGCAAGTCAGCCCCCGCGCTCCCGAGTTCGGCGGGCTACCTCGACGGCCAGCTGTTGATCGCCATGCCCGTGATGGGCGACGAGCGCTTCGAGCGCTCGGTGATCTATCTCTGCGCCCACTCCGCCGAAGGCGCGATGGGCATCATCGTCAACCACCCGGCCGGCAGCATCGACTTCCCCGAGCTGTTGGAGCAACTCGGCATCATCAAGAAGGGCGAGCACATCAAGCTGCCGGAGAATGCCGAAAGCATGAAGGTGCTACGCGGCGGTCCGGTCGATACCGGCCGCGGCTTCGTGCTGCATTCCAGCGATTTCTACATCGAGAACGCGACGCTCCGGATCGACGACGGCGTCTGCCTCACCGCGACCGTCGACATCCTGCGTGCGATCGCCAACGGCTCCGGTCCCAAGCACGCCATCCTCGCGCTCGGCTATGCCGGCTGGGCGCCGGGCCAGCTCGAGACCGAAATCCAGAGCAATGGCTGGCTGCATTGCGACGCGGATTCGGATTTGATCTTCGGCGACGACGTCGACGAAAAATACGGACGCGCGCTGCGCAAGATCGGCATCGATCCCGGCATGCTCTCGAACGAGGCCGGGCACGCGTAGCGCCATTCTCGCTGCCGTGTATCGCCCTCCGCTGTCATGCCCCGGCTTGACCGGGGCATCCAGTACGCCGGGGCGTATCGGCTCTATCGCAGCTGTCTCGGAGTACTGGATCGCCCGGTCAAGTGTTTAGACCGGACAGATCACTGACAGGTGTTCGGAGACATAGCTGACACATCAAAATGGGCTGGTCTGGTCGATTC